>CAZKUS010000171.1:0-5052 GCA_964556025.1 uncultured Clostridia bacterium
CCCTAAAATATGTCCAGCTGTTTTTGGGGCTACTTTTCCAGGGATACCTTGCTCCAACACTGCTTTAATGTTGTTATTTCGACAAGCCTGAAAATCAGTGCCCCCTTTACCTGAGGCTATATCTACAACTACTGCATCTTCACGCAACTGGCCGACCACTTTATCAGTTACAACCAGATCAGGGATCGTGTTAAAAATTATTTGATATTTGTCGACTCGATTATATAACTCCCCGATATGAAATACTTCAGCGGTCATCTCATTGGCTCTAGCCATTTGAGAAGCACTACGCGCAGTTACTGTCACCTGAGCTCCCATGTTTATTAACAACCTAGTTAATGTAATACCACACCGGCCAAATCCCATTACAAGTAAATCACTACCGTGGATAGTGTTTTTTGACAGCTCAATAGCTCTTAGCACCGCACCTTCTGCCGTGGGCACCGAATTATAGATAGCTAAGTCATTTAAATCTCTAGTTTCTATCAAAAAACCCTGTCTAGTAGTGATATGTTCTCGTAGCAAAGTGTCGGATTTCCCTATTAAAGTCAGGGGAAGTTTAGAAATATTCTGGGTTTCTTCAATAAAATTGAATTTTTTCCTAGAATAAACTGTGGGAATATCTCCGTTAGATTCTAATCCTGTAATAGGTAAAATTATAGCATCAAAATTTAAATCATCATGCTGAATAGAGTTTAATAGTTTACCTTTTATCTGATATCCAATACGATCAAAACCAATTGCATATACGTCAAAACCCTGATTCCAAAGAAAATTTATTAAATGTATATCTCGCTCATCACCACCCATAACTATAATTTTTACAGGTGTATCACCACCTTGCATTTAACATCCCTCCGATTTATTTTCAACTGTTCGATAAATTTCAGTATATGATATGTGATAATTGAAGTAATCGTGAATAAAAAAAGCCGACTCACCTTACAGGTGAGTCGGCTTTATAGTTTGTATATCACTTTTTGTTCTTACTTTATCCCTTTGTTACTTTATTACTGATTATGGGCTTCTACATTTTCTGCTCCGTATTCATTCAACAAGCTTTCAGCTTCATCAGCTTTTTCGTCACTGGTACTTATAAGTACCAGTACATCACCTTCTTTAACTCTAGATTCGTAATATTCACCTTGTTGTTCCGGTATTCCATAGTCAATTAACCCCCCTGCAACTCCACCGGTGACGGCGCCAGTCAAAACGCCTGCAATAGGTCCTGCTGCTATGATAGGTCCCAATCCAGGAACAACTAAGGCTCCTACTCCTGCCAACAGACCTGCTACTCCTCCTAAAATACCTCCTGTAGCAGTACCATCACCTACATTTTGATCATCATAACCCATGGTAGTCTCACCTTCACCAGAGGTTTCATTTCCTTGACGTTCATCCTTGGCAACTAATGAAATTTCGTTATCACCAAACCCCCTCTCTCTCATAGAGTTAATACATACTTCAGCACTAGCAGTTGTAGTAAAAACACCCGCTACAGTTTTAGTCATAGAGAGTTCCTCCTTTATTGTTTAGATTACTAGCTCTACTTAGCTTGTTCTTATTTGTATAAATTATACATAAAAAAACCGGAGAATATTTCTCCGGTTTATACAGGGATTTCCGAATCGGATACAGGACCTATTACTGACACAGCTGATTTGTCTTTTTGGAAAATATTTTGAGCCATGCTCGTTAATTCTTCAACAGTCACCTGTTCTATCAAATTAATTATTTCATCATATGTTAAGATTCGCTCTTTTAACAATTCGTCCCTACCAAGTCTTGCCATGCGATTGCTAGTACTTTCAAGCCCCATCAATATATTCCCTTTAACCTGTTCTTTAGATCTTTGCAATTCCTGTTGAGTAATACTACCAACTTTGACGTTGTTAATAATATCCCATATTTTTTCATTAGTATCGGAGAAATTTTCAGGGCTGAATCCGGCATAAATAACAAATAAACCAGAGTCTATAAAATTTAAATAGTAAGAATAAACAGCATAGCAAAGCCCGTTAACTTCTCGTATTTCTTGAAACAGCTTAGAGCTCATACTGCCGCCGAGAATGTTGTTTAATAATCCTAAATGATACAAATTTTTACTAGTTACTGGTACGCCGGGAAACGCTAAACAGTAGTGAACTTGTTCAGTATCTTTCTTTTTCACTATTCTGCCAGTTTGATAATCGGGTATGTCAGTAACTATTGTCTCCCCTTTATCTTGATAGGGAAACTTTCCAAATAGCTTGTCTACGAAATTATAAGCTCTCTGATATTCTATGTTGCCACTTACTGATACAACTGTCTTTTCAGGTAAAAAATGACTTTGATGGTGATTTGTCAATACTTCAGATGACAGGTCTACTATAGAGTCCCGGTCACCTAAAATGTTATGTGCCAATTCATGCTGACCGTAACACGCTTCTAATAATAGATCATGTACATATTCATCGGGTGTATCTTCATACATTTTTAATTCTTCTACAATTACTTGGCGTTCTTTTTGTAACTCGTCCTCAGAAAATTTCGAGTTAAAGTACATATCTGATAATATTTCCAGCGCTGTTTCGAAATGGTCATCGATAACCTTCAGATAAATGCATGTATATTCTTTGCTGGTGAAAGCGTTTAAATGTCCTCCAATACTGTCAACTTGTTCAGCAATATCTTTGGCGGTTCGAGTATCTGTTCCTTTAAATAACATATGTTCTAGTAAATGAGATACACCATGTCTATCTGTAGATTCGTACCTACTACCACATTTAATCCAAATCCCCACAGTTACGGATCTTACACTTTCCATTGGTTCGACCATTAGTCTTAAACCATTGTCTAAAGCAACTTTTTCAAACATTTTGACCCTCCTTACTTCGTATAATTGCATCATCTCTAATTTTAAATTGTATTAATTTTATCTAAAAAAAGCAAGAGGCTCTACTTGATATTTTGACATAGGACCAAAAGCTTCTTTGGATTTATAAATCTCAGCTGTAATTATTCCTGGACTAACACTGGCTGTAAGCAGTAATACTTCTTCTGTATTATTTCTAAATTTCATATCCAAATAATCCCCGGCTACAGCAGCATCTCTACCAGGAGCTACATAATCCACTGGAAGACTATGGGGATGACGTTCAATAATTTCTAAGTCTGCTTCTAAAGCAGCATTGTAAACAGTTGTAGAAACTTGGCATATACCACCACCTATTCCCAGGGCATCTCCATTAACAATTATTGGCGCAAATCTGTACCCCCTCTCCCAGGTTCTGGGAAGGGTTTCTCTATTAAAAGAAAATACCTGTCCTGGAAAAATTAATGTATTATTAATATCTTGTGCTGATATTTTTATATTTGTTATCCGGCCTTCACCACCTCCTGTGATTCCTGTGGAAAATCCGGATAGAGGTTCCTCAATGGTAGATAAAAACTCTTCAGTAATTAAAGGATACAGAGGAATCTCCTTTACTTCTACCTTTGTTCCTTCAGCAGCTTCCATGGCAGAATCAACAGTTTCTTCAACCAAAACTTGGTTACCAACTTGTTCTGGTATTATTTCTTCCGTTTCGGGGTCAAAATAAGCGTCACTATACGGTTGATATTTTTTTTTACCTATTTCAACAACTAATTCTTCAATTTCATGGGGATACCAACGGCTAATATCATGTTCTTCTAATTTCACTTCAGATTCAGCACCCTTAAAGTAACGGTTAATATCGTCTATAATATCAAACTGCCACTGTACAATAACAAACATTAAAATGACAATAATTATAAATGCGTTGATTTTAGTGCGGGAAAAAATAACCACACCACCTTAATAATCATACTCAGAAATCAAATTTGATACCGAAGTCACTTTAAGACCTTGATCTCTTATTCCTGCTATGATTGTTTCTAATGCAGTCACCGTATCTTCTGTAGGATGCATCAACACTATAGCTCCAGGATGGACATTTGTGAGTATTTTATCTTCCATATAACTTACACCCGGATTTTGCCAATCTACAGTATCAACAGACCATAAAATTGTGTGTAAGTCTTCGTCAGCAGCAAATCGCAAAACATCTTCATCAAAATCTCCTGCTGGAGGGGCAAACAATTCGACCTCTTGTTCAATAACATTTTCAATTACTTGATTGGTATCTACTATCTCTTCCTTGACTTCTGATTTAGATAACTCACTCATCATATAATGATGATAACCGTGATTCCCAATTTCATGACCATGCTCATATATAGTACGTACTGATTCCTCATTATTTGATGCCCATCTTCCCTCTAAGAAAAAAGTGATTTCAATATCATGGTCATCAAATAACTGCAGCATAGCAGGTAAGTGTTCTCTTCCCCATGCCACATTGCAAGCAAAAGCTACTTTTTCTTTATCCGGATTCCCTTGATATATCGGTGCATCTAAGAAATCTGCTAGACTTACTTCGGGAGGGGAACTATGATAGACAGCATTTACAGTTGCACCGGGTTCTGCCTGTAATATTTTATCTGTAGTCTGTTCAATATCTAATTTTGATTCAGGTAAACCTGGGATAACTCCTCGGGTCACTGGATCTAAAAAGGCATCTTCTCCTGCACAACGATATTCTTCCTCTAGATCTTTCAATAATGATTCAATTTCTGAACGCTCTAACTCACCTACATCTTTCCCATCAAAATTAATACCAGGTGCTGATTTTTCTTCTCCCATTTGAACAGGTATTTCAATTTCTATTTGACTTAAAGCCACAGAGACAGCTCCTAAAATCAGCAAAATTACAAGCAAAGATGTAATAATAACCAAGGTTTTATTTACTTTAATGGAAGTAAATTTCGCCATTCTCCTTTGTACCTCCAAAAAACAGATATTTTCCTTTCGACAAAGTTTGATTATGTTATTTGATTATTATGTAATATCCAAACATTTTATTACAGTCTTAAAACAATACTGAAAGTTGTAACTAGTAGGCTCAGTTTAAGTTGAATGTTGATAGCTGAACTCTTCGATTGAACGAATTTTGTGTACAAGGGTTAATAGTATATCTTAACGATCCAACA
>CAZKUS010000172.1:0-5033 GCA_964556025.1 uncultured Clostridia bacterium
TCAAGACCTGCTACCGTGGCTGCCCGTTCCAGTACTAAAATGTCGTATTCATCTATAAAACCATTACTGTAAATGGAATATATATATCCATAGGTCTTTTGATTGACTATTACTGGTATCCTGATAGCTTGGTTTAATGGGAAAGAACTGTCTTGATTCTCTAACACAAAAGCGTATTCAATTTCTTTAATATTACCAAATTTCATTTTTTTGTGTTGCAGCTTAATGCCGTTGTTATCGCCTTTTAATAGTAATTGTTTAATGAATTCGTGATCTTTTTCATTGATATTAGAAGCAACAGTCAATTCGTCATAATAGTCACTGGTAATTATAACAGGAGAACCGATTATCTTAGTAGTACAGTCACAAATTTCTTGTAAAGAACTCCCCTGCAATACCAATTCAATCAGTTCTTTATGAGCGAATTCGATTTGTTTCAATAATGCGTTTTGTTTATTTGAAATCACTTCTAGAATAGGAGAAATGATTTCTGCAAAAGACAGGTCATAGGGTACTTCCAATAATGGTACACCATATTTATCTGCTTCTTGTTTTATCTTTTCAGGAATACTGTCTATAAATCGTTTGGGTTTTATAGCTAGACCAGCACCACCCCTGTTATATATTTCAGGAATTAAATCCTGCATCCGCTCCGGCTCTTCTCTAAATGAATAACCGGTAGTTAACAAGAATTCGCCGTCCATAATCCAGTCAGTGATATCAGGGACTTCTATTACATTGATAAATTTAATTATCCTATCAGTTCCATTGGCACCACCGACAAGTTTCAACTGTTTCATAGCATTTAATGAAAGGGCTTCTTTAACAGATATCCCATACTGAGCTTGCAAAACCTCATTCAAGGATCTCACCTCAAATTATGTTTAGTGTAATTTATGATAGAGTTCATTTCATCTACCTCTTCAATAACGCAGGGCAAAAGAAGGCCCTACCAAATACTACTTCAACTTGTCTAACAGATCTAATAATTCATTATCTCCGCCGGCAGGTGGAGACCAATCCACATGTATCGTCTCTACGCCTTCCCTATTTTTCAAGTTTTCGGCAAAGTCTGTAATACCTAAGTTTACAACCTTCAAGTCACTTGAGAATAGTTCTAACACCTTATCTACATTTTGACTCATTTTCACACCTCCAATAACATGTTGAAATTAAAATAAAATAAGCTGAATTAAACTAACGTTTTAAAAGCAAATTTCACGGCTTCCACGTTACTAGGAAGGACATTAACACCAGCTCCTTTTAATTTGCTTACCTGTTCTTGATATCCCTGTGGATCCCCGTCAGTACCACAAACAGAAGCTACAAACACGATCTCTCTTCCTTCTTTGCTAGCAATCTCTTTAGCCTCTTTAATAGCTTTAACTGCCTGACCAGCCGGGTCTTCATGGGAACCATAACCGATCACTACATCCAATAGCATCACTGCTGTTTCAGGGTCTTTAGCTTCTTGTACAATTCTTTCATTTCTAGTACCGGGATCAATCATAGGATGAGGTTTACCTTTAGTAAACTCGTCTTCTCCCAAGTCCACAATTGTGTGCTCTTTGCTGACAAAAGAATCAGCCAGTTCGTACTGATCAACTAGGGCTATATTGGAGTAGATTCCGCCCAATTCTTTTTCTAAGATATTCATAGCCTCAAAAGCCAGTGTTCCGCCTGAATACAGGCCTCTTAGATACTTCTGCCCTGAAGACAGTTTGCTCTTTTGGGTGGAAACTTCCTGTTCTGAAATTTCGTCAACAACTTTTCCCGGAGCTTTACCCTTAACTAGATCTACTGCTTTGTGAGCTGCTTCTTTAATTGTAGTAGCTGGTTCACAATTATCGTATTTATTGATCTCGTCAGGATCACCACCGACGAAGTTGACTACTACAGGTTTTGTACTCTGAGAAGCAACTTCTAGAATATCTTTGGCAACAGATTCTTCCGGTGGTTTAGATACAATTACAATAACTTCTGTATTATCATCAGCCATTAAAGCTTTCATACCCTGTATAACTGTCTTTCCACCAACGGATTTTTTAACATCACGGCCTCCTGTGCCTATACCTTGAGTTATACCTTCACCAAATTTGTGGATCAAGGCGCTAACTTCTTGCAGTCCTGTTCCCGCAGCAGCTACAATTCCAATCTTTCCACTGTTGATTTCGTTCGCAAATGCTAGTGGCGCACCATTAATAATGGCAGTTCCACAATCAGGTCCCATTACCAAAAGACCTTGTTCTTGCCCACGTTCTTTCAGTGCGACCTCAGTTTCTAATGGGACATTGTCACTGAAAATCATTAAATGCATACCTGCATCCAATATTTTATTAGCTTCTCTCTCCACATACTCACCGGGAATCGATAAAATCCCTAGGTTTGCATCAGGAAGCATCTCAATAGCACTATCGAATGTTTTGGGGACATATTCACCAAAAAGATCTTCATTTCGTGAATTTTTTTGTTTCAACTCATTCAGTGCAGTTTCGATACCTGATTCCGCAGTCTGCTCATCTGCAGCTTTTACTGCAATAATCAGATCATTAGCACCTGCTTCTTCTTTAATCTCATCAGTCAGTAAACCACCTGATTCCAAAAATCCTTTGTTGTGCTCTGTACCTACAATAGCTTCGGCACCTTCAATACCCTCGACCTCTCTTACTTTTGATGAAATCTTCATCAAAAAGACCGAGTCCATAAACATGTTTTTCTCAATATAACTCTTAACTACCAATTTCATTCCTCCTTTACGTTAATCCATAGTCACATGAGTACCAGTGGAACCTTCTAGAGCTGATTCTATATGGTCCAGAGACGAGATAATAGCTTTATTACCTGTACGTTCGACAAATTGTAGCGCCGCTTTTACTTTTGGACCCATACTCCCTTGACCGAAGTGACCTGCTTGTTCGTATTGTTTTAATTCAGATACTGTAATATGCCCTAAAAATTCCTCATTAGGTTTGCCAAAGTTAATTGCTACAGAAGGCACATCAGTCAAAACAAGGAACACATCCGACTCAACTACTTCTGCCAACAATGAGCCTGCGAGGTCCTTATCTATAACTGCTTCTATTCCTTTGTAATAATCTCCTTCACAAACTACCGGAATTCCACCACCTCCGGATGCGATAACTACATGGGATTTTTCAAACAAATCACGCACAACTTGTTTCTCTACAATGTCTTCAGGGATGGGTGAAGGTACAACTTTTCTCCATCCTCGCCCGGAATCTTCAATCCACGTTTCATTCTTTTCTTCCATAAATTCCTTAGCTTCTTCCTCCGAGTAGAAAGGTCCAATTGGTTTAGTGGGATTTTGAAATAAAGGATCGTTTTTATTGACTACAGTTTGGGTAACTATTGAAACAGCAGTCTGTGTTACATTTTTAGCAGCTAATTCATTATTCAACTGCTGTTGCAGCATATAACCAATCTGACCTTGTGTCATACCTACTAATGCGTATAATGGCATCTCCGCCACTTGATCTTTTGACAATTCATTTTGAATAACCAAATTACCCACCTGTGGTCCATTTCCATGGGTCACTGTTAGATCATACCCTTGAACTGACAATTCTGACAATTGTTTAGCAGCAATACCAGCATTGCTCAACTGTTCATCAAAAGTACCTTTTTGACCTCTCTTGAGCAATGCGTTACCTCCCAGTGCGATGGTTAATTTCATCAATGACACTCCTTTAATTTAATTTTCACATAATATTCACAACTTTCCTTTCACTGTTTTATATTTTACACAAAACCCGATAAAACCTTTGTTTATATTTTATTAAAAAACAAAGGTTTTTTGTATAATTTTTATATACCTGTAAGCCATAATATTTTTTATATATTGGCATTGTTATGTTTTATTGCTATCAAAACAGAATATAACAGCATCTTCATTTTAAGTCCAAATAACAAAGGCCCCAGTTTGGTTACACGGGACCCCTATTATATATTTATTAAGTTCTCATAACATCTACACAAATCAGTTATAGTCAATCAAAACACCACTAAAATCCAGTTGGTACTTGTCCATTTACACCCAGCAATTGTTCTAAATAAGCAGCATTTGCTAACAGATCATCTTCCCCTCTAGGACCACCCACTGCTTGCAGACCTAACGGCAAATTAGATTCAGTAAACCCACATGGTAAAGACATGGTCGGTAACGCTGTCACAGAAATTACATAGGTGATTGTAAACCAATCAATGTAGTTATCGAAAGTTTCCCCGTTAACTTCAGTCACATACCTTTCTTCCACATTAAACGGAGGCACTACAGTGGTAGGTGTTAGAAGCATATCATACTCTTGAAAGAAATCTACCATTTCATGGTAAATTACCCCCCGCTCTCTTTCTGCCCAAGCTAAGTCTTTACCGTCTATATTTAAACCCTGCTCCACATTCCATATAACTTCTGGTTTAAACTCATCTCTTCGTTCCTCTATTAACCTTGCAAATCTCGAAGCAAAATTAAAGCTTCTGAGTATATGGAACACTTGTTTTGCATTAGAAAGGTCGGGATGAGTCTCGACTACTTCTACACCTTCACGTTCTAAGGCTTCAGCTGCTTTTTTAGTTTTTTCTGCCACCTCTGGTTCGACAGGTGAAACCCCTAAATCAGGAGTGTAAGCAACTTTTTTTGGTTTTTTAGGATTTTTTACTCTATCGTAGTACTTTCCAATTTTAGGTATTGATAAGGGGTCGTTTTTGTGGTAACCAGACATAGCATCAAGCATTAAGGCTAAATCTTTAGTGTTTCTGGCCATGGGACCATTCAGAGACAAGTTATAAAAAGGGAAGTTTGAAGGACCTTGAGCAACTATGCCGGGACTTGGACGTATTCCGGCTACAGAACAGAAAGCTGCAGGCATTCGTAAACTCCCTCCAAAATCATTTCCTGTAGCTAAATGAATCTGTCTAGCTGCTAAGGCAGCTCCAGAACCACCAGAAGATCCTCCAGCCGTTTTACTAACATCCCAGGGATTTTTTGTAGACCCAAACACTTCATTAAAAGTATT
>CAZKUS010000173.1:0-5008 GCA_964556025.1 uncultured Clostridia bacterium
TTACTACTTTATCTTTACAAGCAGTATTACCTGCATAAACCACAGGGGCTTTAATACCACTTTCTGCAATTTTCCAGGCATTTTCCACAACAGTTTTTTCTTCCCCGTAGTCAACTCCCCCGGCCAACAGAATTATATTCGGCATTATATTTTCCATTTTTTCCAGATCTTCCTCCGACAGCACACCTGCGGTCACTTGATGGATAACAGCTCCTGCACCAAGAGCCGCTTCTTTAGAAGCTCTAGCCGTCATATCATAAACCAAACCGTGAACAGTCATTTTCAGGCCACCAGCGGCACTACTGGTAGCGAACATTTCCAAATCACTTAAATTAATATCATACCCTTGTTGAGATAATTGCTTACTTAAGTCCTCACGGGCCTCTTGTAGACCCATGAGGACATCACCAACTTCTACTGTAGTTGAACTTTGTCCTTGTCCTAGTAATTCACCGGTATCATGGCTGTAAAGAGAAACAACCGTGGTCGTACTACCTACTTCTGCCACCAGTTTACTGTCTTTCATGATTATTCCTCCTGTTCTGACTCACCTTTCATTTCCTTAACTAAGAAACTAGCCACATCTATACCTTTAGTACCTCTACCAAATCCAGCGTCCATACCTGATTCTTTAGCTATATCGTCATTTACTTGAGTTCCACCACCGATGAGAATCACATTATCTCTGATTCCCTTTTCTTGACACAATTGATGTAATTTTTTCATGTTTGTCCTGTGTACTTCACCATGAGTAATGATAGTACTGATTAAAATAGCATCAGCGTCTATTTCAACTGCAGCATCCACTACTTTATCTATAGGTACGGAAGTACCCAAGTAGTCCGTTTTAATTCCGAATGCTTCAATACCACCGTGCTTTATGTCAATAATTTCGCGCATTCCCACTGAGTGCTCATCTTCACCTACTGTAGCAGCTACTACTTTCATGCCATTTTCTTTGACATAATCACGAATCTCTTCTTCTGGTAACAGCTCTACTGGTTCAGGTATATCCAATTGAGACGGATCAACTTCATAAGGTACTTTACCTTTTACTTCTACATAAGTGCCTTCAGCTTGCTGCAGCACTTGTTTGTGAATAACCTCGGCATCGGACCATCCCATCTTTCCTACCATTTCTAAAGCAGCGTATTCCGCTACTCGTTCGGAAACCGGTAATACCATGGAAACACATGCCACTCCATCTCCGGACCATTCCACTTCCGGTATGAGTTTTTCTTCTGCTTTTCGGTAATCTTTAGTCTGTTCTAATCTCTTTTCCACATTGTCTTCTTGATCAAATTCATCGATATATGTGATCTTTTCTGGATGACATAGTGTACAACCATCTACCGGTTCACAGGGATTTTGCCATTCTTTCGGCAGATTGTTGTATCCAAAATGTTCACAGACAGGAGCCAGATAGTCTTCATCACGTTTAACTATGGTATCAGCTCCCACACCACCATCAATTTCACGTTTGATTCCATCATCGTTTCGTTCAGGATAAAAACCAGAATCTACGAAATATCCCTCTTCAACAGCTTGAAAATAACCTCCGGATTCCAGTATTTCCTCCATAAACAACACGGCCCGTTCTTTTAATTCTCTGACCCTGTCACCGACAATACCGTCTCGTTTTACTTCTACTAGATCCTGTAAACCATCCATTCCTAATAGTGCCTGCTTGGCAGTATCCACCGCTTGCACACTGAACTGATGCCAGGGTACATTGCGCCCTTCATCGGGTGTAATAGTACTCTGTATCTCCGCTCTAGTCAAACGGCTAATGAGTAGGTTCAATACGTGAGTTACAGTAGCTTCCCTAGTATCAGATTCAATGTATTTGGTGTTCATTTGTGCTCTGATATTGTTATGAGGAAATAACTCCCTCAAAGCCACAGCATAGGGCAAATCATAGGTCAATGCAGGAGCTGGTGGTGCAGTAGGAGGCACACTGCTCAATGAGATCATATCATCGGGCATCCCTATGCGGCGAGAAAAAGCAGAGTTTATTCCATGCTGAACCATGAGTTCAGGCATAACTTTCCATGCTTCTCGCGCTGTAGCATTAGCATTGTGAGCACCATCTATCTGCAAAATATTCGCTGATTTCATCAAATTTTTCGCCACAGCCGCATCCACTACTGAACGGATCATATTTACATTTCTATACAAGATATTGTATTGAGGATCTTGATGTGCACCGTTCACACCTTCTTCAGCAAATAACAAGGCAACTTCCGGTCCTGCTACTCCACTAACATACGAGTGCAAGTTAATATCTCTACCCACTTCATCTTCAATAGCATCTAATGCTTTTCTGGTAGCTCTTAACTGTTTTCTGGAAATAGGAATCCCCCCTACACCTTCGGGAGTTCCCTCTATCAGACCATCGAAGTGACTCTGACCTGCTGTTCTGATAACCATCATATGATCCGCACCGTGCCATGCCGCCATTCTCATCCTGCGTACATCGTCTTCAAAACGTCCAGAAGCTATTTCAGAGGTTATCACACAATCAGGTTGTGGATCGATATCTTGAAAGCTACTGGCAGCTGGTAATGGCTCACTATTTTCAAGTGGTTTTGACACCTGCTTGTAGTGAAATGGTCCAATATCTTTTGGTCCCTGTTCTGGTCGCCAGGACCAACCTTTTCTACGAGGACGATACTCTTCTAAATTGTCCAGAATATTTTCCAGTTTTAGCTTTACATCGGGAGATAGATTTTCTTGCTGGTTATCACCGTTAGCCATTATCTATCACCTCCAAACATTGCCACTGCATCGTCCCAATATTTCCCATCTGCCAGGGCCCTACCCGCTTCTTTTATATCCATTTCTTTATCTTGGGCAACTTTCAATACCACATGTCCTGCACCTTTTGACAATAGCTCTTTTTGTACACATTTATCTACAATGGCTTTAGCTTCCATGCTGTCAAAACCCATGCGGAGCAAAACAGATCTCTCTATAGAGGGAGAAGTATGATTTTGTGCTAAATCTATCAAAGGATCTACAACTTTATCAGCTAAATCCCAAAAACGCTGCTCCAACTCTTCTTCCGACATATCTCTTAAATGCTGTCTTTTGTGTTCAAAGTCTGACATATTAGCCCTCCTCTCTAAGCACCTGATCTATTAATTGAGAAACTTGCTGTTCATCTATTCCCAGCTCTGCAGATACAAATGCCATTTCTTCTGGTTTCAATTCTTTGACTCCAGTATTTTTTACGACATTTTTCAGATAAGATTTACGAAGTTTATCCAATTCAACGCTAGAAGTCTGAATTTGTTCCGGTTTTTCTGGAATTACAATTCGCTCTCCAGGTTTGTCTTCTTTAGCGGGATTTCCTCTTTTCACTTCAATCCCTTGGTCTTGAGCAAATTTGAGCTGTGCATAGGGATGTTTACCGGCACTAGTGTATTCAGTCTCTTGTACTACTAATACCTCATCTTCATCCATGGTTTGTGCCAAGTCAAATGCTGCAGCCAAACTGGTATTTCCCGCCGGACCTCTTTCTAGACCATCCAGTTGAGCAAGAGCTTCAGTAATGTAAAAAACTTCTCCTTGAGTAACAGTAACATATTTATCCATGTGTCTTAGCGGTCTAGCTGCACTTCTAGGCACATCGGACCTATCTGGCCATGTAGTAAAAGGCATTCCAAAACCAGTATGCCCAGTAGTGAATGATTTTCTATTAAAGTCATGATCACTGGCACTGTGTAGACCACTTAGATCCACACTGGCAGCTATAATTTCCGTATCTGCACAGCCAGCTTGTTCTAATCCTCTGGCAGTTCCAGTCAGATTACCTCCTCCGGCATTGGTAACAATAACTGCATCAGGTGCTTTACCGGCTTGCTTTTTAGATTGTTCAGCCAATTCATATCCCAGTGTTTCTATTCCGGCAATACCGAAAGGTGTGTATAATGAAGCATTAAAGTATCCAGTTTCCTCCAATAGCACTAAGAATTCATAGAACAATTCAGGGCCTACAGTCAACTGCAAAACTTCTGCACCGTAAGATTCACATTTACGTCCTTTTTCCATAATTTCAGGTTGCCCTTTGTATTGTGAATCATACACTTCTTGAACCACTATACAATCAAGTCCACGCATTGCAGCTTGAGAAGCTACCGCTGCACCATAATTTCCACTGGTTGCAGAGATAACTCCTTTATAGCCGTGTTCCTTAGCATGGTATACCGAAACACTTCCTCTTCTAGCTTTAAAGCTGCCCGAAGGATTACAAGCTTCATCCTTTAAAAATATCCTGGCTCCTTTTCCTTTTGGAGCTAACTGTCTAGCTAATTTGCTGATATTTTTCAGTTCTAATAAAGGGGTATTACCTATACCCGTCTCAGTTTGAATATCTCTGACTTGATCCAAAGAGTAACCGACTTCTCGCATCATTGACTCGTAATCAAAAGCTACGGGTGTGCGTTCAAACTTTTCGTAATCTATCCCTACAGCTCTTTTCATGATTTCTCCACGTCTATCCATTACTGCTTGATAGCTCATATCCTTATTCACCGTAGCCCACCTCCTTCAGACGCTCTCTTAGTTCTTTTCCAACTGACAGCAGCTCTTTCGGGGGGACACCAAAATCGTGATAATAACCCGGTGATACCATCACCAATTCACCTTTAACTCTTCTACCAATCACTGTTTCTATTTCCACTTCATCACCGACTTTAGCAGATTCATCTACCAAAAATCCCTTGACCCACATTTCCAAAGGAACTTCTCTGGTCTCTTGGGGAAGATTTTCAGGACGTTGTTCCGGTGACAGCACAATATTATGAATTTGCACCCAATCTCCCTTTTTAGCTGGCAAGGTCATCTTATCTACCTCCCTGTAATTTTTGTACATCTCCAACAATTGCTCTGGGTACAGGTAAATCTTTCATAGACAATAACCCTTCAGCCCCTGAAACCACCATGGGAACCATATTTACTGCTGTAGCTATAGTACCTATCCCTCCTGGTACCTCCGGTTTAATGG
>CAZKUS010000174.1:0-4953 GCA_964556025.1 uncultured Clostridia bacterium
TCCTGATCAATTACTCCTCCATGAGTATGATCAGGAAATAACCTCCTGTTATTTGCTGTAATTCTCCTATTTGCTCATTAAGATGTATTATCAAAACAGCATAATATGTTCACTTGAAGTGTTTATTGCTATCAACACTCAACTTTAACAAGCCTAACTGAAAGATTATCTATGTAAAGGGGGTGAAATGTTGAGAAGTTATCGCCAAAGTCTGAATATTTTTATAGATGGCGGCTTTTTAGAAAAAGTATTTGCCAAACTCGGAGAACCCAAAATAGACTATCTCCGTCTGTACAGTTGGATAAGTAGGCAGGTGATGATCCCGCGTTTACGTACATATTATTATCATTGCCTTCCTTATCAGAATCACCCGCCCACTCAGGAAGAAAAAGAGCGGTTCAGTAAGAAACAGAGATTTTTTAATAAAATCAGTAGTTTACCCAGATCAGAGGTGCGGTTGGGGAGTTTGGCTTACAGGGGGCGTAGTGAAGAGAAGCAACCTATTTTTGAGCAAAAGAAAGTGGATGTGTTAATGGCTTTGGATATTGCCCGATCTGCTTTTGAACAGCGCATTAGCCACATTGCTTTAATTTCTAGTGATAGTGACTTTGTTCCGGCCATTCAGATGGCCAAAGATAAAGGTATTATAGTTTATCTATTATATAGTAATGAGATAAAACCTCATCATGATCTAGTAGATGCCTGTGATGAGGTTATATATCTAAACATGGAAGATGTTAAAGAGATGGAACTATAGATAAGATTTTTTATATTTTGTGCATAATATCAATAAAAGTGGGGCTGTACCCCGTCACTATGCTGATAGTGGTCGGGGCAGCCCCATACCTTTGGAGGGGGAGGGCAAAAGTTGCTTGGGAAGGTGAGGAAAAACTTTCCTTAAAATTGTGGTCAACTGTTAGTGGGATAGAAAGTAGCGCAATCTGTCTCTTCTGCATCTTTAGCACCTGGAGGTTTTACTTCAATAGTAGAAGCTTTGCACTGATTACCTTGATGCCAGTAATAGCATGTGTCTACCACACATTTAACACCGTTGATAGGTTGATTGTTTTTATCCAAAAGTTCCCCTCCTTTCATAACAGAAGGTTTCCCTTCTTTCATAACAGAAGTTTATCCCTTCTATTTCTATTATGATCTACTGCTTATGTTTTCATAACTGGAAGTTTTTGAACTGTGAGTCAAATCTGTTATAATGGATAAAGTTTAGATGTTGTTATACTCTGTTGTTTATTGCTATCAACATTCAACTTAAATTGAACCAAAGTTTAAAAAATTTGAGAAGCAGGTCGCGGCCACCCTGCTTTATCAAAAAACAAGGAGAGTGATAATTATGACCGCACGAGATATTGCTCGCACAGCCGTTATTGCTGCGGTTTACGTGGCTATAACCCAAATGGTGTCTCCATTTGCATTTCATGCCGTTCAGGTGAGAGTATCTGAAGCTCTGACTGTTCTGCCTTATCTGACTGTCCATGCAGTTCCCGGACTTACTATTGGAGTCTTTATAGCCAATACTATTGGGCCGCTGGGAATAGTGGATATGATCTTTGGAAGTCTTGCCACTTTAATATCAGCGTTATTGACTAGAAAAATGCCGTCACCTTACTTGGCCCCACTTCCACCTATCATTATCAATGCAGTGATAGTAGGTGGTTATCTCAATGTAATTTTGGGAATAGAAGATGGTCCTGTACTGTTCACAATGCTGGCAGTGGGAGTAGGACAGCTAATTTCTTGTTATGTGTTGGGATTACCGTTGTTGTTGGGTATTAAACGCACACCTGTGTTGAGAAGAATATTTAGTAGCTAGTTTTTTTAATTTGTTCAACTTATAAGTTGATTTTTATTGAGACCGGGAGAAGTGCCCAGAATATCAACATGCTGTAGATCATTAACATTTGCTACAGCAGCACTTGCTCCGGTCATTTTTTGTGGCTCAGTTTAAGTTGAATGTTATTTGACTTTAATCCTTTTGACATAGTTTTGGGCAATTTCATCTTGTTCAGTTATTATAAATGTTTACAAAATTTTTCAAAATCTAGATTGCAATTACTTTCAGGACGTGTAAAATAACTATCAAATACGGATTGTTCGTTTAGTTAATAATGTTACTGATATTGGAAATTTAAGATATCAATTTCAAAAGATTAAACTAGTATAAATTAGTAATTGAGGTGACTAAGTTGAAAAAAATTTCTCTTCCTGAAATAACTTTTTCTACTGTGATGGTGTACCTTATTTTGACTTGGGCTATTATTTTTTTAATTGATGTAGAAAATATATTTGGCATTAGAGACTATATAGTAGAAGATATGCAGCTTAACAGACCTTTTGTATGGCACTATCTGTATGTAGAAGGTGGAATAACTGAAATGCTTCAATGGATTTTGATAGGCTTTTCTGCTCTTGGTGCAGCTTATATTTCAGGAACTGAGCAGACTATAGATAAAAAGAGGTTTTGGCTTCTTATTGGGATCCTATCGATTATCATGTTGATAGAAGATGCTGGCAATCCAAGGCACTACTTCCGTTACACTTTTGTAGAATATTTTAGCATCCATCCGATTTTTGTTACCGGTCTGTATTACTTTTTGATTGGTTTAATACCGATTTATGCAATTTTTAAATATGGATATATTTTAAAAAGCAATATAAAAACCGTTGGTTATTTGATAATATTTTTTTCCTTTTATTTCATTGCCACCTTCACCTCAGCTACTGGTGAAACGGGTTGGCGAGAAGAATATGGTAATAAGATATATGGTTGGATTGCCAACAGGGCTCCTGACATGAAATATATATACCTTCATACAGAAGGGTGGAAAATAATGGATTATTTAATTGAAGAAAGTTTAGAATTAGTAGGAGCTGGAGCTCTACTGGCTATGGTCATAGCATGGTTGGAATCTAAAAAAGAGCCCCATATAGGGACTCATTGATACCAACCGCGTTTTTGCATGGCTTGATAAATTTCATCGGCATGTTGCTGTTCTTCTTGTTGAATATGCTGAAGTGCCTGGCGTATGTTGGTTCTACTACTCTCTAATACGCTAATATCATAAGTTGAAGAGATATGTTTTTCTGTCATGAGCATATCGTGCAAAATAGCTTGATCATTTAGCTGATTTTCGTTTCTCTGTTTTTGAGTATCATTCTGATTGGATCCATAATGGAACATAATTTACCCTCCTTTGTTTATGTAATCATGAGTTAATTTTTCGGTGCTGGTATAGCTATCAACTCTCAAGTTTAATACAGTCAAGTTTTAAAATAAATAATGTAAATGTTTACTATGCTACTGCTGTCCTGATTGAGAAGCCTGACTTTGTTGATATTGCTGTATTATTTGATTGATTTGCTCATAATGTCCTCTTTCTTTATCGGCCAATCGTTGGAAAAGGCTTTTTAATTCTTGATCAGTGAGCTGATTTGCGTAAGTCTCGTATTTGGCGATACACAGCTCTTCGTATTCCATGGCTTCTTGTAGAAATTGCTGTTCTTTTTGAGTAAGAGTTGACGGACTCATTGCTTAACCCCCTTCTTTGTTATAGTTATTATGTCAATATCCATGGAATCATGGTGTCCATGGCTTCGACTATAGTATTTTTGATTTTCGCTCAATTTATTCAAAAGCCGCTGTTATATTCTGTTGTTGATAGCTGAGCTATTCGATTTCACATACAATTTTAACTAAGCTAAATTTTAAAATAGCAGTACCCAAAACTTAAAATTTGTACTGTAGTCAATGATATAGATAACAGATATAGATAACAGAATATACATAGATTTTTTTTATACAAATAAAAGTTATTTATATATCATCAACAGCTCTTATAAACTGAAAACCCCAATATAAAAGTTTTTATAGCGCCTTTTACAAGGTTTCTTAAATAAAATAAAGTGAAATAGCTAACTGGTCAACAGAAGTGAAATAATGTACAATTGTCGTAGAAGATAAATGGAGTAATTTCTACGTAATAGTAACAATGAATAAGTACATTTGCTTTATTGAATTATGATTTTGTTTTTGCTAACCGAAATGGAAGTTTACAAAACTGACGAAAAGAGGGGAGGAGTAATAATGGCAAAAAAAGAAACTGGGAACAAAATTATAACTCCCAGCATGTCCCGTAAGAAATTTATCAAGGGCGCCGGATCTACTGTAGCAGGAGTTGCCCTTTTGGGAGGCGTCGGCTCACTACTGACAGGATGTGGTGAGAACGGTAATGGAAACGGTGCTGCTAAAGAGGGAGATTCCAACATAGAGGTACCGGAACATCCCTTTGAGTATAAGCCGTTGGATCCCGATAAAGTAGCTGAAAGAGCTTATGATGCCTACATGCATGGTGTAGGCGATGGTGGTGGCGGATGAGGTTTTGGTGTGGCCGAGGGGCTCCTCGGCGAGCTGCAAGATGAAGTCGGATATCCATTCGATCATGTTCCCACCAAAGCTTTTTGGCCTTTTAGGGGAGGGCTAGCTGGTTGGGGTTCCATTTGTGGAGCTATTCCACCAGCAGTTACAATTATGAGTATGGTGCTTGAAGAAGAACGATTTATGGAATTGAGCGATGAACTCATGGCTTGGTATCAAAAGTTCCCCTTCCCAGAGTACCAGCCTGCTGGTTTAGACTTACCGCAGGTAGAAGTTAATTCCAGCTTGTGCCACATATCTGTAACCAAGTGGATGGTTGAAGCAGGAGTTGAATCAAGAGGTGACGATAAGCGAGGCGAACGCTGTGCAGGTGTAACAGCTGATGTTGCCAAGTTTGCAGCTGAAATGTTGAATAAAGAATTTGAAGAAGGATATGTAGCTGAAATGGCCCCGGCAGCAGCTGCTGAAGACTGTATGGAATGTCATGCCAATGAGCCCTATCCTTCCCTGGGTAAAGAAGATTGTACTGAATGTCATGGCGATCCCCACGATGGCGAATTTGG
>CAZKUS010000175.1:0-4952 GCA_964556025.1 uncultured Clostridia bacterium
TGTTTTATTTAATGAAACGCTTCTTCTTTAAACCGATGAGTGATTTTATGGAAAATAGAAGTAATGAAATTAAGAAGAATTTAGATGAAGCTGAAGAAGAAAAACAGGAAGCCCAAAAGATCAAAGAGCAATATGAAGAGAAGTTAGCTGGTGCCAAAGATGAGGCCAGGCAAATTATTAAAGATGCTAGAAAGCGGGAAGAAGAAATTATTAAAGAAGCCCGGGTAGAGGCCAAACAAGAAGCAGATGATATGATTGCTCGTGCGCGCAAAGAGATTGAAATGGAGCAGAAAAAAGCTATTGAATCTTTAAGAACCGAAGTTTCCGATCTAACTGTGCAAATTACAGGTAAAGTGTTACAGGATATCGTAGATGAAGATCAGCAGCGCAAATTAGTGAAAAAATATCTTAAAGAGGTAGGTAGAGTATCATGATCATAGCTAAAAGGTACGCTGAAGCTCTATTTCAGTTAGCTCATGAGCGTAATAATTTAGAACATGTAAGTAGCTCCTTTAGCCAATTAATGGAAAGGCTACAGAATCACGAAGGATTTTTTAAAGTATTATCTTATCCAGTTGTTGATTTAGAGGAAAAGATGGCTATGGCCGATGAATTGACTAAAGATTTGTCAGTTGAGGTGAGAAATTTCATAAAAGTGGCTATAGATAGTAAGAGAATTAAATACCTCGAAGAGATATATGAATATTTTAAAAAACTGGTAAGAGCTAAAGAGAATAGAACTTTATGTGAAGTAACTACAACTGCACCTTTGGATGAAGATGAAATAACACAACTGCATCAAGCATTACACAATGTAGCTAAAGGGGAAGTAGAAATAAAGTCTTATATTGATAAGTCTATTATTGGTGGAATTATTGTACAAATTGGAGACAGAGTGTACGACTATAGTCTTAAGGTACAGTTGAATAACATTAGAGAACAATTGCAAAAGACAACTATCACAAGTTGAGGTGAAGGGTATGAGTATTCGTCCTGATGAAATTAGCGCGGTGCTAAAAGATAAAATTGCTAATTATGAGTCTCATGTAGATGTTTTTGAAGTGGGCACCGTGATCTACATTGGGGATGGTATTGCCAGAATACACGGTTTGGAAAATGTCATGTCTAATGAACTAGTAGAGTTTCCAGGTGAGGTCTACGGGATGGCTTTAAACTTAGAAGAAGAAAATGTCGGTTGTGTTATATTAGGAGACTATGGAGAAATCAAAGAAGGAGATCAGGTAAAGCGTACTGGTCGTATTATTGAAGTCCCCGTAGGTGAAGATCTGGTTGGCCGAGTTGTTAATCCAGTAGGTGAAGCCTTAGATGGAAAAGGTCCTATTGAAGCCAGTGACTTTCGCCCCGTAGAATCTTCAGCACCTGGTGTAATTGATAGACAGCCTGTAGAAGAGCCTCTACAGACAGGTTTGAAAGCCATTGATTCAATGATTCCTATTGGTAGGGGACAACGTGAATTGATAATAGGTGACCGGGGGACCGGAAAAAGTGCTATTGGTATTGATACCATCCTGAACCAGAAAGATTCTGATGTATATTGTATTTATGTGGCTGTAGGCCAGAAAAAATCTACGGTAGCCCAAGTTGTAGATACTTTTGAACGTCATGGTGCAATGGAGTATACCACTGTTGTTGCAGCAACTGCTGATGAACCAGCTCCACTATTATACTTGGCTCCTTACGCTGGTTGCAGTATGGGTGAAAAATTTATGTATGAAGGGAAACATGTGCTGGTAGTGTACGATGACTTATCTAAACACGCTGCTAGTTATAGGGAGTTGTCTCTGTTATTAAGAAGACCACCGGGTCGTGAAGCTTATCCGGGTGATATCTTTTACTTACATTCTCGGTTATTGGAAAGAGCCGCTAAATTAAATAATGAAAAAGGCGGAGGTTCATTGACAGCGCTCCCTATTATTGAGACGCAAGCGGGTGACGTTTCAGCTTACATTCCTACTAACGTAATATCTATTACTGATGGACAGATATATTTAATTGATGATCTGTTTAATGCAGGTCAACGCCCGGCGGTAGATGTTGGTATTTCTGTTTCTAGGGTAGGTGGATCTGCTCAGCTTAAAGGGATGAAACAGGTTTCCGGCACATTGAGGTTGGATTTGGCTCAGTACCGAGAGTTAGAAGCTTTTGCTCAGTTTGGTAGTGATTTGGATAAAGCAACTCAGCAGAAATTATCAAGAGGTAGGCGAACGTTTGAGATTTTAAAACAAAATCAATATCAACCGATGCCAGTAGTAGATCAGATCATTATCATTTTCTGTGCCACGAATGGATTGCTTGATGACTTAAAAGTTGATCAGATTAGTGAATTTGAAACATTTTTATTGCAATATGTGGTAGATAACGAACCAGCTTTAAGGGACGGATTATCTGCAGGCGAGAAACTATCTGATGAGCAAGAAACACAATTGCAAAAAGTAGTGGAAGCTGCTAAAGAACAATTTAAAAGAGATGAAGAATTGACAGGTTAATGTTAGATTTCCCGTTGATTAGGTGGTGATGAGATGGCTCAGAATACTAGGGAAATAAAACGGCGAATTAAGAGTGTTAATAGTACTAAACAGATTACAAGAGCAATGGAAATGGTGGCTGCAGCAAAATTACGCAGATCACAACAGCGGGTAGAAAACAATAGACCATATGAAGAAAAAATGCGACAAACTATTTATCGGTTATTAAATCAAGCAAAAATTGTTAGTCACCCGTTGATGGAAGTGCCTGATGAAAATTTGCCAAGTGCACATATAGTTATAGCAGCAGATCGTGGACTTTGTGGAGGATACAATGTTAATGTAGCAAAAAAAACAGCCAACCATATCGGCGAAAATAAAAGTTCGACTAAAATAATTGCTGTGGGGAAATACATGCGGGACTATTTTAGGAAACGCGGTTATAACATTGTTTCAGAATATCTGGATATAGATGATTATCCTTCTTTTGAAAAGCCTGAAATGATTGCTAGGGCTGTAGAGCAAATGTTTCGTGATCAAATTATTGGTGAAGTTTATTTGACTTACGCAGAGTTTAAGAACGCTATGACTCAAATTCCCGTTACTCGACAAATACTCCCCATGTCTAAGGAAATTTTTGTTCCGGCAGATGGGGAAGTTCAAACAGAAGCAAGTCAAGATAATGCTGATCAAACTACTGGATTAGATGATCAAATTTATAAATTCGAGCCATCTGTTGGCTCAGTACTAGGTGGTTTATTATCTAGTTATATGAAGAGTACTTTATTTAGGGCCTTGTTAGAAGCTAAAGCTTCCGAACAAGGAGCTAGAATGACTGCTATGAAAAGTGCTACAGATAATGCAGAAGATATGATAGAAGAACTGACCTTGACATATAACAAGGCTCGTCAAGGTGCAATAACTCAAGAAATATTAGAAGTCGTTAGTGGTGCAGAAGCAGCGAAGTAGAATGGTAAAGGGAGGTATAACACCATGAATGTCGGGAAGGTGCAGCAAATTATAGGCCCTGCGGTAGACATTAGGTTCAATAAAGGAGAACTTCCCGAATTGTATAATGCCGTAGAAATTCAAGCGGGATTAAATGACCGGGGAGAAATAGTTGAATTTGAAGGTGCTTCTAGGCAAATTGAAGTAACCTTAGAAGTTGCCCAGCACTTGGGCGATGAAGTGGTAAGATGCATATCTATGGGATCTACTGATGGAATTGTACGTGGTATGGAAGCTAAAGATACGGGGGATTCAATTAATGTCCCTGTAGGTCGATCGACACTTGGAAGAGTTTTTAACATTATGGGTAAAACAATTGATGGTAAAGAACAAGTGGAAGGTGAGGACCGTTACCCCATTCACAGGGATTCGCCCAAATTTGAAGATCAAGAAACATCTACGGAGATTTTGGAAACAGGGATTAAGGTTCTTGACCTGTTGGTACCTTATGACCGTGGTGGAAAAATTGGACTTTTCGGTGGTGCGGGAGTAGGTAAAACAGTTCTTATTCAAGAATTGATCCGCAACATCGCTACCGAACACGGTGGTTTCTCTGTATTCTCCGGTGTGGGTGAACGTACTAGGGAAGGTAACGACTTGGTATTAGAAATGAGTGAATCGGGTGTTATTGACAACACAGCTCTGGTATTTGGACAGATGAATGAACCGCCAGGTGCCAGAATGAGAGTAGGACTGACCGGGCTGACCATGGCAGAGTATTTCCGTGATAATGAAGGTCAGGATGTACTGCTCTTTATTGACAATATATTTAGATTTACTCAGGCAGGTCAGGAAGTTTCCGCTTTAATGGGTAGGATGCCTTCGGCTGTTGGTTACCAACCTACTTTGCAGACTGAGATGGGTGAGTTACAGGAGCGAATCACTTCAACTAAAAAAGGCTCTATTACATCTATTCAGGCAATCTATGTGCCTGCCGATGACCCAACAGATCCAGCACCGGCCACCACATTTGCACACTTAGATGCCAGTACTTATTT
Source organism: uncultured Clostridia bacterium (assembly GCA_964556025.1). Taxonomy (GTDB): domain Bacteria; phylum Bacillota; class Natranaerobiia; order Natranaerobiales; family Natranaerobiaceae; genus Natranaerobius. The sequence continues at coordinate 4,493 of CAZKUS010000175.1, forward strand.
AGAGCGGTCTATAGCTGAGCTGGGAATTTATCCAGCAGTAGATCCTCTAGCATCAAGTTCTAGGATTTTAGACCCTCAGGTAGTGGGGAAAGAACACTATGATGTGGCTAGGGAAGTACAACAAGTACTGCAAAGATATAAAGAATTACAAGATATTATCGCCATTTTAGGTATGGATGAACTATCTGATGAAGATAAGTTGACTGTTTCTAGAGCCAGAAAAATTCAGAGGTTCTTAAGCCAACCATTCTTTGTGGCGGAACAGTTTACAGGTATGGGCGGTAAATATGTACCTGTTAAAGAAACGATTCGCGGATTCCGCGAAATTTTAGATGGCAAACACGATGATTTATCTGAAAGTGCTTTCTATATGGTGGGAACCATTGAGGAAGCAGTAGAAAAAGCTAAACAGGAAGAATAGCATCCCGGAAAGGGTGTTGTTAAATGGCAAAAAGGGAAT
>CAZKUS010000176.1:0-4926 GCA_964556025.1 uncultured Clostridia bacterium
AAATTAAGAAGTTTCCTCAGATAGTTTGTCTACACAGGATTTGCAGATGTTTTTGTTCTTATGTCTGATCATTTCGTCTTCATCTGCTATTCCGCAGAAAGTACAGGCGGGTTCATATTTTTTTAAGACAATTTGTTCGCCTTCAATAAAAATTTCTAAAGCGTCTTTTTGCTCTATGCCCAGATTCCGCCTGAGTTCAATCGGGATCACAATTCTACCCAATTCGTCTACTTTACGAACAAGACCGGTTGATTTCATGAGCTTCTCCCCTCCTTTTAGACACCATTCGACAGTTCCCATCTATTGTAAGTATATCAAATTATTTAACAGATTAAAAGCAAAAAATAAAAAAATACAGAAAAATACATAAAAATACAGAAAAATACACGAAAGTTAATTTAAGTTTACAAATAAAACCTTAATCTTTTTAGCAACTTTTTAATTTAAGTTATTAGTGGATTTTCTTGACAGGGTTTAATAATTTGATATAATTTTGATAAATTAAGGGAACTTGTGACTAATTTTCCATTGGGCTTTGAAAACAAAGCCTTCATCCCAGCGGTTGAAGGCTTTTTACATTATCAACCCGAAAGCTTGAATTCAGAGGAGGTATATCCATGACTGGTAAAAACACTTTCTACATTACTACCCCGATTTACTATCCTAGTGACAAACTGCATATAGGCCACTCTTACACCACAGTGGCTGCCGATTGCATGGCCCGTTATAAAAGACTTACAGGCTATGATGTTATGTTTCTGACTGGGACTGATGAACACGGTCAAAAAATAGAACGTAAAGCTAAAGAAAATGGTAAAGAACCACAACAATTTGTAGACGAGGTTGTGGCAACTATTAAAGATTTATGGAAATTACTTGATATTGATTATGATGATTTTATAAGAACAACTGAAAACCGCCACAAGTCTATAGTACAGAAAATATTCCAAAAATTTTATGAACAAGGAGATATTTACAAAGATCAGTATGAGGGTTGGTACTGTACTCCATGCGAGTCATTTTGGTTAGAACGTCAATTGGATGATGACGATATATGTCCTGATTGTGGTAGAAAAGTAGAGTGGGTAAAAGAAGAAAGCTATTTTTTCAAAATGAGTAAATATGCCGATCAATTGCTGCAACATATTAAAAATAACCCGGAATTTATTCAGCCTGAATCTAGAAAAAATGAAATGATCAATAATTTTTTGAAGCCTGGATTAGAAGATCTTTGCGTTTCTAGAACTACTTTTAAATGGGGAATAGAAGTACCTATGGACAGAGACCATGTGGTATATGTTTGGCTAGATGCACTGACAAACTACTTGACTGCATTAGGATATCTAACTGACAGTGATAGTAGATTTAAGAACTATTGGCCTTGTGATGTTCATTTAGTAGGAAAGGAGATTGTGCGTTTTCACACTATATATTGGCCGATCTTTCTTATGGCTTTAGATTTACCGCTACCTAAACAAGTTTTTGGTCACGGATGGCTACTTTTAAACGATGGTAAAATGAGTAAATCCAAAGGTAATGTGATTGATCCAGAGCTGTTAGTAGATAGATATGGTTCTGATGCCATTAGATATTACTTGTTGAGAGAAATACCTTTCGGTTCTGATGGAGTTTTTACTTTAGAAGCGTTGATTCGCAGAATTAACTATGATCTAGCTAATGATCTGGGGAACCTTTTGAATCGCACTGTAGCCATGATTGATAAGTACTTTGATGGCAAAATACCTGGACCAGTACAAATTGAACAAGTAGATCAAGACTTACAGAACTTTGCCTATAAGACTATAACTGAATATGATAAACACATGGAAGGTCTTGATTTTTCAGAAGCTATGAAAGCTTTATGGGAGCTTGTAAAAAGAACAAATAAATATATTGACGAAACCCAACCTTGGATATTGGGGAAAGACCCAGAACAAAAAAATCGGTTGGCTACAGTGCTGTATAATTTGGCAGAAAGCTTGCGTCAAATTTCTGTGCTCTTAAAGCCTTTTATGCCGAGAACTCCTGAAAAGATGTGGAATCAATTGGGAATGAATCATTATAGTGAAATTCAAACTTACGATTCTTTACTGCCTTGGGGGCAGCTACCGGAAGGTGCTGAAGTTGTCAAAGATAAACCACTATTTCCCCGTTTAGATGAAGATGAAGAGTTGTCTGTGTTTGGGACAAGAGATGAGAGTGATGCTGAAGATGGAGAGTCTCAAGATCAAAACCAACACACAACAGAACAACTACCAGGACTAAAGGAACAAGTGGATATTAAAGATTTTCAAAAAATGGATTTGAGAGTTGGTGAGATTATCGAGGCCTCTTCCATTGAGGGTGCCGATAACTTATGGAAGTTAACTGTAGACTTAGGTTTTGAAACCCGTCAGGTAGTAGGTGGGATAAAAGTTGATTACAGTGCTGATGATCTGCAGGGTGCTCAAGTTGTATTAGTTGCCAATTTGAAGCCTGCTAAGATAAAAGGTGTAAAATCTGAAGGCATGATATTAGCTGCTGAAGATGCAGTCAGAGGTGGTTTATCTCTGCTAAGTCCAGATAATATAATTACGAAAGGAAGTCAGGTGAATTAATATGAATTTAATAGAGACTCATGCTCATTTAGATGACAAACGATTTTCCAAAGACTTACAAGATGTAATATCAAGAGCTCATCAAAAAAAAGTTTCTCAAATCATCAATGTGGGAATAAACATTGAGTCGTCACGTAAATCAGTAGAAATGGCGAAAAAATTTCCAGGGGTGTATGCCACTGTAGGTATACACCCTCATGATGCTGAAAATGTCCCTGCTGATTACGTGGATAAACTCAGAGAACTGGCTATTAATAATAAAAAGTTTGTAGTAGCTTTGGGTGAAATGGGCCTAGATTATTTTAAAAACTTTTCTCCAGAAGAAAGCCAGAAACAAGTGTTTAGGGCACAACTGGAACTGGCTAAAGAATTGCAGCTTCCCATTGTTATTCACGATCGGGCTGCACATCAGGATGCCATAGATATGGTGTCAGAATATAAAAATGAAGTTTTTGGAGTTTTTCACTGTTTTGCAGGTGATGAAGATATTGCCAAGCAAACACTGGATTTAGGTTTTTATATCTCTTTTACTGGGAATATTTCTTTTGAAAAAGCTGATAAACTCCGTCGAGTTATAGAAGAAGTGCCGCTTTCAAGATTAATGGTTGAAACTGACTGTCCTTATATGGCTCCCGTTCCTTTTAGAGGTAAAAGAAACGAACCTGCCTATGTAAGATTAGTAGCAGAAGAAATTGCAGAAATTAAAGGTGAAAGTGTAGAAAGAGTGGCTGAAATTACTACTCAAAATGCCAGAGATCTGTTTAAAATTTAGGTGTTTATGTTATTGATTATAGCTATCAACATCCAATTTTAACTGAGTCAATTTAAAAGGTTGAATACTTAAGTAAAGCAGTAGCAGTATGGTTTTTGAGAAGGCAAATAGGGAGTGACTAATTTGGAGTTATATTCACCAGCTAAAGTAAATAAGCTGCTGGAAGAACACGATATACACCCTAAAAAAAGTTTGGGACAAAACTTTTTAATTGATAAAAATATTATTGACAAGATAACAGATTCAGCTGATATTAAGTTTGAAGATACTGTAATTGAGATTGGTCCGGGTTTAGGTACTATGACAATTGAATTGGCTAAACGAGCAGGTCAGGTTGTTGCTATTGAATTGGATCAACGTATGGTAAAAATTTTGCGGGAAACTCTTAAAGAGCGGGACAATGTGTGCATTATTCAAGAAGATGCGCTGGAATTGGATTATCATCATATTATAAGTTTCGAAAAAGTTAATGACGAGAACGATAAAACTAAAAATGACAATGGACTTAAAATTGTGGCTAATCTTCCCTATTATATTAGTTCTCCTATGGTATTGAAACTGGTAAAAGAACAGCTTCCCATTCATTCAATGGTGTTTATGTTACAAAAAGAAGTTGCCGATAGATTTACAGCAAAACCTGGAACAAAAAGTTATGGTGCAATTACAGTAATTTTAAACTGTTTTTATCAGGTCACTCCTTTATTCAATGTTCCTAAATCTGTTTTTTATCCATCTCCTAAAGTTGAATCGCGAGTGATTAAAGGCGTTCGAAAAAGTGAACCTTATATTCCTTGGGAAAGACAGGCCGAATTTGTTCAGTTTATAAATTATGCCTTCGCAAACAGGCGTAAAACCTTGGGAAATAACTTGGTTCCAGATATTGTTAGCACAAAGCAAGTGTTGACTAATATATTAGGGTACTATGGGTTTGATTCAAATATCAGAGGAGAACAGTTATCTGTCCAAGAATTTGCTCAAATTTTCAAAATCATTTATAATATTAATAGATATTCTAGTAAATAACCTAACTAGAAAGGTAGTGGTAAAACTTATGTACCAGAGCCCATCTAGAGGAAGACTTAACTTAACGGAAGTTTACTGGGATATAGTTAATTACATTTCTGAATCCCCCCGGGAAAAGTACAATTTAATAATTGGTACTGATTCTCATAACTTACAAGAACACTGCTGTTTTGTAACAGCTATAATAGTTCACAGAGAAGGCAAAGGGGCAAGGTACTTTTTTACCAAGAAACAAGAGGATCACATAACATCATTGAGGCATCGAATTTTTTATGAAACAGCATTGAGTGTAGAAGCTGCTGGAGAATTATTTAAAAAACTAAGGGATTCTCGAGTAAAAGATGAAAACCTAAATTTAGAGATTCATTTGGATGTTGGTGAGAAAGGTGAAACTAAAGAATTAATTAGAGAAGTAGTGGGAATGGTAATAGGGAGTGGTTTTTCACCAAAGATAAAACCAGAATCTTACGGAGCGACTAAAGTAGCAGATAAATACACCAAATAATGAAAATGCTATAAAATCCCTTGACAATT
>CAZKUS010000177.1:0-4869 GCA_964556025.1 uncultured Clostridia bacterium
AAACAACCAAAGAACAGACAGAAACTTATTTGGATGAGCCCTCTACTAAAACAGACTCCTTAATACTCGATATACAAAAACTGTTTTCTGCTCCACAAGAGGAACTTAATCGACTGTTAGTAGAATGTGATAAAACAATTATCGAAAAGAATAAAAATTTGGTAATTAGGAGTAGCTTGCAAAGAGAAGATGTAAACAAAACTCGTAGAATAGGTGAAAGACTAGGTTATACCCAAGAAGAGACGAGTAGTAAAGTAGCACAATTTTTGGGAGAACTTACTAAAGAGATGCTGAAAAAATGCGAAAATAATATAGCTGGTGCAATTTTGACTGGTGGGGACATCTCAATTAACACAGCCAAAGTTCTTAAAGTATCAGGGACACGAATAAAAGAAGAAGTTTTACCGGGGATTCCGGTGGGAACTTTTATTACTGAGGAACTTGAAGCTCCCGAAGAAACCTTAATAATTACTAAAGCCGGTGGTTTTGGGAAAAAAGATGCTTTTCTGGTCTTGGTTGATTATTTACAGAAACAGTCGAAAGGATGATAAGCATGCTAGGTATAACTATGGGAGACCCAGCTGGGATTGGACCGGAAATTATTCTAAAAGCTTATACCAATCAAGAAGTTACAAAGATTCCATCTATAGTTATAGGAAGTTACCAACTTATGAAAAAGGTACAGACTCAAATTTTTGCCGATGATCCGAAAATAAATAATATAATTTTGCACAAGGTAACTGAAAAGGATCTGATTAGCTCAGATAGTGAAAGTTTGAAAAACTTATTTGATTTACTACCTGATTCTGACAATGTCATACTTCCAATATTAGATATTGAAACTAAATTGGAAGTTGACAAATTACGGCCAGGGAAAGTCCAAGAAATGGCTGGCGATGCAGCTTTCAAATATGTTCACAGAGCTATCCAACTGGCAAATAATAACCTTATTGATGGGGTGGTAACAGGACCTTTAAATAAAGAAGCTTTACAAGCTGCAGGTTATGATTATCCTGGACACACAGAGATATTTGCCAAGTTTACGGAAACTAAAGATTACGCTATGATGCTTCATGATGAAAAATTAAGTGTAATCCATGTTTCAACCCATATTGGCTTGTTAGATGCCATTGAAAATTTAGATAAAGATCGGATTAAACGAGTGATTGAACTCAGTCATAGCAGTTTACGACAAATGGGATATCAAAAACCAAACATCGCAGTAGCGGGACTGAATCCCCACGCTGGAGAAGGTGGCCTTTTTGGGCGAGAAGAACTAGACGTTATTAACCTCGCTATAGAGGAAATTAAATCTCAAACTGATATAAATGTATCGGGACCTCATCCACCGGATACTGTGTTTTATCGAGCTTTAAAAGGTAATTATGATATTGTTGTTGTTATGTATCACGATCAAGGTCATATACCGTTAAAACTTTTGGGCTTTCATTCTGGAGTAAATGTAACAGTTGGTCTTCCTATTGTCAGAACCTCGGTAGACCATGGCACGCACTTCAAAGGGGCCTGGAAAGGTATAGCTCGACCCGATAGCATGATAGAAGCCATTAAACTTGCTCAAGAGTTTCAAAACTAATTATAGGATATTTTATAGAAAGCAATTAAAATTAACATCTTTTAACACCTATATTCACATGACTAAATAAATATTTCCCTTGTGAATATGGGTGTAATTTTTAATGTTAAAAATACGCTAAAAATTTTAAAACTTCAAGCTCTTTAATAGTATTTCCAAATACTATATAATTAAAGTCAAATAACAGGATGTACCAACCCGAAACATTGGATGTGAAATTGAAGAGTTCAGCTATCAACATTAACTTTACTACAGCCATTTCTTATTTGACTAATCAATAAACATGGAAAGTTGAAAATTGGTAATTAAGATCTGGTATGGAATGAATAATAAAATATAGTAGTGCAGAGATATTATAATGAGATACTGGAGGTTGAAAACTTTGAAAGTTGCAAGTAGCGAAAGATTAGGCACTGATCCGATTTTACCCCTTTTGATTAAGCTTTCCCTTCCAGGAATAGTGGCAATGGGAATACAAGCTCTTTACAATGTGATAGACAGTTTCTTCGTGGCACAGGTGAATGAAGAAGCTATTGCTGGTCTGTCAGTGGCTTTTCCTATGCAGCTGTTTTTAATTGCCCTTTCTGTAGGAACGGGAGTTGGAACCAGCTCCTTGATTTCTAGAATGTTGGGAAGAGAAGATAGAGATGGAGCTATAAGTGTAACAGAACACGTTTTAGTTATAGCGGCAATTTACAGTATAATTGTCTTTTTTGCTGGATTATTGTTGCCAGAAGCATTTATTAATATCTTTTCAGAAGATCCTTTGATTGCCGAGTATGCATACCAATACGGTAGTATTATTTTCATGGGAGCAGCACCTCTGTTTTTTGGATTTATAATCAGTGATGCCCTGAGAGGGCAGGGCAATACCTTGATTCCCATGATCGGTATGGTAGCAGGAGCCATCACTAATATTTTGTTAGATCCTCTACTGATTTACGGTATAGGATTTTTCCCACGTTTAGAAGTTCAAGGTGCTGCTATTGCTACTGTGATAAGTAAAGGGATTACTTTTGCAGTCGTATTTTATGAATTGTTGAAAGGCGACAACGAGGTTAAACCTGAATTTCGTGGTGGTGTAAGTACATTTAAGTTTAATAAAGAGATTATTAAAAGTATATATGTAGTAGGTCTGCCTGCAGCCATAATGCAGATGCTGGCATCAGTGATGGTAAGTGGGTTAAACATTATAGTTGGAAGTTTAGATGCATTAGCCTTATCTGCTACAGGGATTTATTTCCGTATCCAATCTTTTGTGTTTATGCCGGTTTTTGGTTTAAACCAGGGTTATATCCCTCTAGTAGGCTACAATTTCAGTAATGGCAATACAGAAAGAGTGAAAAAAGTCATTGGATACGGGGCGTTAATTGCCTTTGGTTTTACTGGTTTGGGATTTGTGACATTCCAATTTATGCCTGAAATAATTGCCGGACCTTTTGTGGAAAGTCAGGAACTTATGGATATTGTGGTAACTGCTTTTACCACGATAAGTATTGGTTTTCCAGTGATAGGACCGGCCATTATTGGAGCGGCTACATTCCAAGCTATTGGCAAAGGAATACCTTCACTGACTCTATCCTTTTTTAGGCAGATTATTTTGTTATTACCTATAGCATACTTTCTATCACTGACAGGAAGGTTAGATCTAGTGTGGTACGCTTTTCCAATATCTGAATTCGTATCTTTCGTTTTTATGATCATTTGGCTTTATACAACCATGAAAAAAGAGCTGGCCTTTGCCAGGTTTCAACGGAGTTGACCTTTCGTTTCATGGTTTGATTAGTTTTGCCAATTTTTTAACAAGTAAACAGTAAGATATACGCAAAAGGGGCGTTTAATTTTTATCATAGGGGGGTATTTTCTATGAACGGTTCAAATTATCGAGTGAATGATGAGATTAAACGAGTTTTTAACGATTTATTACAGGACGAACAAGTACAACAAGGTCTGGAATTTATCAAACGAGATCAACCTCGCTGTATTGAGGAACAAAAAGAAATAGTGCGTATTGAAGCGCCAACATTTCACGAACACGAACGGGCCAGGCATTATGCTGAAAGAATTCAAGATTTGCGTCTCTATGATGTGCAGATAGATAGACATGGCAATGTAGTGGGCAGATTACCAGGAGTGGGGGATGGACCTACCATATTAATAGAAGCTCATTTAGATACTGTGTTTCCTTTTGGAACCGATGTCACACCTGTAGAAAAAGATGGGAAAATCTACGCTCCTGGCATTTGCGATGACACTAGAGGTTTGGCTGCCAATTTATCGGTTATAAGAGCTTTTAACGAAGCAGGTGTAAAACCCAAAGGCGATATAATTTTTGCAGGTACAGTATGTGAAGAAGGAATGGGCGGTTTAGGTGGTATGAAAGCTTTACTTGAAGATAATGGCTATATTGATGCTACCATATCCATTGATGGACCTGGTCGGGATCGAATAGTGTACGAAGCCACTGGGATTCGCAATTTTGAAGTTAGTTATACTGGTCCAGGAGGGCACGCCTATGGTGATTTTGGCTTACCTAGTCCCGTTCATGCTGCCTCTAGAGCTGTTACTCAATTATCGGATTTACGTCCCCCGGAAACCCCGAAAACTACATTTACAGTTAGTTTAATAGAAGGTGGTCATGCTATACACGGTATAGCTCAACAGGCTAACTTCAAAATCAATATGCGCTCTGATGACCCCCATGAGCTGGATAAACTGGAGCAGCAAGCTATTTCGTGCTTTGAAGCTGGAGCTACGGAAGAAAATAAACGGTGGGGCCAAGATTATATTAAAGTAGAGTATGAAAAGATCCTCGATGTACCAGCCGGTACTCAACCTACTGACTCTACCATAGTACAGGCAGCTTGGAAAGCTATTGAGTCAGTAGGAGTCACACCTCGATTAAAGAGAGGAGGATGTACTAATACTAATATGCCTGTGAATATGGGCATACCAGCTGTGACTCTCGGTCGCGGTGGAAAAGAAGGTGGCGTGCACACTTTAAATGAATGGTTTGATCCCGAAGGGGTGTATAAGACTCCACAAAAATCTTTCTTATTGTTATTGGCGCTAGCGGGGCTGCATCAAGTTTCTGAACCACTTATATTATCAAGGCGAGGTTAAAGTTAACTGTTAATATTTTATTGCCATCAACAATAGAAAATAACAGCGCTAAATAAAGAAACTGTGCGGGAACACAATTTGATCCTGAACTTGTAGAAATCTTTATTGAGATATTAAATCAAAATCAGGACTTTTCCAAGTGAGCTCACTTA
>CAZKUS010000178.1:0-4849 GCA_964556025.1 uncultured Clostridia bacterium
CAAAAATATCATTCCTCAGTATATTTAAAGCCATCAAAGCCACAAGACCTTGACCATTTGGAGGCAGTTCCCACACATCGTAGCCGCGATAATTCACGTTTATAGGATCAACCCACTCTGGTGAAAACTGAGCTAAATCATTTCCCCTTAAATATCCTTTATACTTTTCAAAGTAATGATCTACTTTGTTAGCTATTTCTCCCTGGTAAAAGTAGTTGCCTTTTGATTCCGCTATTTTTTCTAAAGTATCCCCATGATCAGGAGAACTCCACATTTCTCCTATTCTAGGTGGACGTCCGTGAGGGGCAAATACCCGAAACCATTCGGCAAATTCTTCTCCCTGACATCTTTCAAAATATCTATCAAAGGCCTTTTTCCAATTTTTTGCTAAAACTGGTGAAATAGGAAATCCTTCCTTAGCGTATTTTACGGCAGGTTCTAAAACTTGGGTTAAAGGTAAACGCCCCATCTGTTCATTTAATTCAACCCAAGCGGCAGGTGCGCCAGGGACTGTAACAGGTACTGGTCCGAATGTCGGCATCTTCTCATAACCCTGATCTTTCACCTGTTGACGACTAATAGATTGAGGTGATGGACCACTGGAATTCAATCCGTGTAATTCCCCACCATGCCAAACCAGAGCAAAGGCATCGCTTCCTATCCCGTTAGAGGTGGGTTCAACCACCGTTAAACAGGCAGCAGTTGCTATGGCAGCATCAATGGCATTACCACCTTGTTTTAAAATATCTAATCCTGCTTGAGCACCTAAAGGTTGGGAAGTAGCCACCATACCATTTCTGGCAATGGTTACACTTCTTTTTGATGAATAAGGGTAATTAAGTGAGTCAAATCTCAGCATGGCTTTATCCCTCCAGTTATATCCTTCGAGTTAGTATTATCTTACCAGACAATAGTCAAAAGAACAAATTCCACAAAGCATTAAAACACAATAGTGCTATCGGTAATATAAAAAAATCTCCACTCTGCCCAACTTCAATGCCAAAATTAACCAAAACAAATGTGATTATCAACAATATTACAGACCAGGTTTTCATATTTAAACTACAACTCCTTTCTATTTACAACAAAATCAGTAAATTGGCAATCCCTAACAATAAAGCTATAGATAGAGTAATGTGAATTATTCTGCTATATACATACGCTTCTTGTCCAGATAAGTTTACAGAAGAAGTTCCTAAAAGCACTTGGGTAGGCCCGATACTACAACCTACTGAACCTCCAATAGATTGTACAGCAGCCATCACTGCCGGACTCACTCCAATACTAGAAGCCACAGTGGCTTGAAAGCTGCCAAAAATCACATTGGAATTAGTATTGCTCCCAGTGATAAAACTCCCTAAAACACCAAAAAACGGAGCAACTAGAGGATAAAAACCACCCGCGAGTTGTGCTACATTATGGGCTATATTATCTATCATACCCGAATCCATCATCAATAAAGCCATGCAGATAAGAAAAGTTAAAGTCAATGTAGTGCCAGTACATTTGTCTACTGTTTTATCTTTCACATATTTTAAATTTGTGCCTGAAATAACATTTTTGGCTTTGTAGATCAGTATTCCTGCCAAAGCTGCTATCATAATTATAGGTGCTGGGTGAGTAAGCAAGTTTATATCTACATATCCTTGCTCTTCCGGCACTGTATAACCTAAATCAGTTTCAAAACCTGGAAAGTCGAATACTAGTTCTGGAGCACCCACAGTTATAAATTGAAACAATACCGATAACACAATTATTAATCCATAAGGCAAAATTGATTCGAATAGAGTCAAATCGTTACTGTATAATCTGTACTTTTTATCAGAATTAGTAATATATTTATAAAATAAAAACATGAACACTATACCTATTAAGGCTGTCAGTAAAGATACCACTGACATCATCTGAAAGTTTGTAATAGCAAACATACTAACAGTCATAACAGCAGATGTAGGTAATACGTAAATTAATCCACGACGCAAATAAGTTAGTCCACCATAAAGATAGCAAACCCCAAAACCGGTCACTATCATAGCAATTGTTGTAAATACAGCCATCCAAAAAGCAAGACTATGGTCAGGTAAGCCAGTAACTAATCCTATAGTAAAAAATGAAGATCCCATAGAACCGAAACTGATAGACCAGCTGTGACCTAGAAGTACTGCAGCTACAGATGCCAAAGGATTAAATCCCATTTGTACAAGCACTGGTGTGACTATGGCTACAGGGACTCCAAAACCAGCAATTCCCTGTAAGAAAGAAGAAAACACCCAGCTAAGTAATAAAAATTGTACAAATCTATCTTGAATCAATATAGTTAAATTTTCACTAATAACTTTAATCGCTCCAGCTGTTTCTACTAAATTATAGAGAAAAACTGCCGCCCAAATTATAAGTAACACAAATAATGACAAGGCAAATCCTTTTCCCAAGGCTACAGCCATACCTTCAACCGGTAATCTAAATAAAAAAATGGCAATTAGGGCTGCGATCAAAAAGGAAACAGCTCCAGCTTTTCTAGCTGGAAATTTAAAAACCAGAAGAAGTAATAATAAAACTACTACAGGTACTATAGCTGATATATCTATTAGCATTTTTCCAAATCCCCTTCCTCGTTTTAATTGGCGAAAGTTTCAAAATAAGGCAAAATGTAAAGAAAGCAGAACCTCTAATAGGTTCTGCTGCCACTTGCTTGGTAACTAAAACTCTTTCGAGTAAACCAGTAAAAACTAGTGGTCACAGCAAAAATCAGTATTCCCATAAAAGACCAACTGGCAGCGTAACTACCACTGATATCAGATAACAACCCAAACAATGGAGGAAAGAATACATTGGCAATTCTAACAAATGTCAGAGCCATTCCCGTAGCTGTCCCCACATATTTATCTTCCACAGCTTCTCCTATAGCAGCTAAATATAGTGAGGGAAGACCTAAAATTGTTAATCCCAGTAAGAAGGCTATCAACATAACCAATACGGGAGAAGCATTTTCTAGAGGTGTAATAATTAAACCAGTTATTAAACAAAGTAGTGCAATTAAACCTCCTACAATTACTAAACCCGTTCTGCGATCACCTTTTAATACTGAATCACTAAACCAACCCCAACCCAAATGAGCAAAAACTCCTCCTACCTGAAAAACAGCTAAACCGACACCAGCTAAGAAAGTAGTGAAACCCATATCTCGAGTCAAAAATAAAGTCAGATGAGTAGCTACTGAGCTGATAGCAAGTCCAAAAACTCCCCCCATAGTACAAAGCCATATCAGATACTTATATTTAATCAAAAATTTCACATCTTGCTTCATAGAAGAAGAATTACTTTGGGAATTATCGTCATTTTTTTGTTTACCATCATTTGCTTTATAAAATTTCATCAAAAATAAAACTGTCAACAGAGCAAATCCTCCGGAAAAAATCAGGGCAATTCGCCATCCGAAAAATTCCGCTAGAAAAGGTAGTGCTAAAGCACCCAAAACACCACCAATTCCGGACCCGGACTGTGTCACACCCAAAGCAAAAGCACGTTTTTCTTTAGGAACAATATTTAAAACTCCTTTACTGGCTGAAGGAGTAATTATACTGAAACCAAAACCTGCAAAAAAAGCTAAAAAAAGAATCAACAAGTAAGTGGGACTAACAGCTTGAATAATAATTAGTACGCCTACCGACCCGGCACCTATTATCAAGCCTTTTTTAGAACCAATGGTATCCACTATACGTCCACTGAAAACTGCCACTAATGTGGCACTGGCAAAGTAAAATGTGGAGTACAAACCAGCTTGAGCCCCAGACAACATAAATTCTTCCTCTAAGTGAGGCATGAGAGCTTTAATCCCCTGCATATTTAAAACAACCGCCATATAGGCGGTAGACATAATTAATAAAACAGCCCAATTCAGTTTTTGTTTTTGCTCAACCTGTGTATTTTGTTCACTCATATCGATTCTCCTTTACCCGGGACAATTATTTAAATCAGTTTATTTCGTACCACTAATATTCTATCAAGACAATCAAGTGATGAAAACCCCAAAATTTATTATTCATCATCTCTAAAGTTTTTAAATTCATAGTAAGCTGGATCAATTCCCTTTAAAAATCTGGAGGGATGGGTAAAAAAGCCGTTATAAGTTATTACTTCATGGGGTAAAGATAAATATAAATTTTCTTTAGCCCGGGTAACAGCTACATAAAACAAGCGTCTTTCTTCTTCTAGCTGAAAAGGGTCACGCAAAGACAAAGATGATGGAAATAAACCATCTAATAAATGCGGTATAAACACAACACGCCATTCCAAACCTTTGGCAGAGTGAATAGTAGATAAAACTAACCTGTCATCTTCACTTTGATTTACAGCCGGCGCGGTTTCTTTTTGAAACTTATTTGACGGTGGTTCTAAGGAAAGGTCTGTCAACATTTCTATCAGTTCAGTATAGTTTTGAGCAAATTGATAGAGTACTTCTAAATCGTTCTGACGTTCTAGAGCATCGGTTTCAGTCTGTTTTAAAATAGGGGTGTAGTATTCCAAAACACGGGCAACTTGTTCAGCAGGAGATCTTTGCTCATCACTGGCTTCAAGCAACGCAGTTCTCAAGTTTTGCAGATGTTCATAAAAATTGCTTCCCTGGAAAGTCTTAAAATCCAGTCTTCCATCTTGTTTAGTTATCTCTTCTACAATTTGGCTGGCTTTAGCCTTCCCAATTCCCGGAAGTATTTTCAGTACTCGGTTCCAAGATACAGGGTCAAAGGGATTACTTATAATACGCAGATGTGCCACAACATCTTTGACATGTTTTCTCTCCATAAATTTTATTCCACCATATACTACATAAGGAATCTGGCGGCGCATC
>CAZKUS010000179.1:0-4848 GCA_964556025.1 uncultured Clostridia bacterium
GTAAAATCATCTGCTATGATGGCAAGTTTGTCCACTTCTTACCCCTCCTTAAAGCTGGACATTTAGGTCAATCATTACACTAAATTCATTATATATATCAAGTTATTCAAGGTTAAACTTTTAAAAGTAATATCACTTACTTCAGCCGTTTTCCTGGGGTTCAGGAGGTTTTTCAGGTGTTTTTCCATGAACTCGTCGGTAAACCATATTAGTAAAAACAGGGGTTAGCAAAGCTGTTGTTAAAACTGAAGCAGCAACCAATGGGGTGGCAGTAGTAGCTGCTGCTTGTAATGATGGATCTACCATTGCAACAGATTCTGGAGTGGCTGCAGCATTACCTGCAGTACTTGAAGATGCAGCACCTGCAACGCCTGTTCCACCTGAAGCTTTATCTGCTAACACATTGAAAATTCCACCAAAGAAAGTTGTCAGTACACCTAATAAAACTCCCATAATGCCAGCTTCTATTACTTGGTTAAAGTGTAAACCAGCTCCTAACGCAAAGGCAAAGAAAGGAATCAACATTGGACCACCATTAGATAAAAACTCTCTCATCTTGGGGTCTAAATTACCAAGAGCCATTCCTACACCAATGGGTAATATTACTGCTACAAGATCTAACAATGGGATAGTTGCTATACCTGCAGTCCCAAGGGCTAACATTGTCAAAAATGGCCCGTCATTGATTGAAATTATTGCTATTGCACCAACATCAGTTTCATCACCAAATTCACCTGTTAAAGCTGCATACAACCCTCCGTTTGTATTGGTCATACCCGCAATAATTGCCAGAGCAGATAAACCATACAAGCCTTGATCACCAAATAGATTTGCTATCAATAAACCAAGTGCGACACCAATAACAAACTTAGACACTGTGATTGATGCACCTTTAGCTAAAGCCTTAGGAGCTGCTTTTAACCTAATTCCAGCTCCCATGCAGACTAAAAATACACCTATCAATGGTAGAGAGCCGTCCCTAGCAATGGCAGAAGTGAAACCTCCTATATCAAGTATTTGTGGAAAAAAAGTATTTATGATGGTTCCAAGCAATAATGGTACAACCATCATACCTCCGGGAACTTTTTCGATGTTCTTCTTTATCTCCATTTAAACTCCCTCCTTGTTTTAAATGTTAAAACGTCTGACATAATCTAAACAATGCAAATTCTTGGTGTTTTAAAATTTCACCTTTGGTCAGTTTCCCATTACTAACTCTTACCATTTCATCAAAGATCTCTTTCCCTTGCTCTTGTAGAGTCATTTCTCCTGAGACAACTTTCCCAGCATTAATATCAATATTATCAACCATGTTTTCATAAGTTTTTGAATTACCGGTGACTTTGATAACTGGGGCAATTGGCGACCCTGTTGGAGTTCCTCTTCCAGTAGTGAACACTATGATTTGAGCTCCTCCAGCCAACATTCCTGTGATTGATTCAATATCTTGGCCTGGAGTATCCATTACATAAAGCCCTTTATCGTCGGGTCTTTCTCCAAATTCAAGTACTCCCTTTACAGGAGCTGATCCTGCCTTATAAATACAACCTAAAGATTTCTCCTCTATAGTTGTCACACCACCTTCGATATTACCTGGGGTTGGTTGTCCCCCCCGAATATCTACTCCCATTTCAAGGGCCTTCTGTTCTGTACGATTTACTATCTCATAAAGTTTGTCACTAACTTCTTGATTTTCTGCCCTTTTAGCCAGCACATGTTCTGCACCAATTAATTCTGTGGTTTCTGATAGGATTGAAGTGCCACCTTTTTCTAACAGCAGATCAGAAGCTTCTCCAGTAGAAGGATTTGATGCAATTCCGGAAGTTGCGTCAGAACCACCACACTCTATTCCGAGAGTTAATTCACTAATATCAACATCTTTTCTCTCCATTTGTTCTTTAGTATTAACCAAATTACGTGCAATACGAGTGCCTTGCTCAATTGTTTTAAGTGTACCACCACATTCCTGAATTGTAATAGTTTCAATTGTCTTTTTGGTATCTTCAATTAAGCTCTTAATTTTGTGAGGTTCGGCTCCCTCACATCCAAGACCAATAATTAAAACAGAAGCAACATTTGGATTTCTTCCCAACCCTGCCAAAGTCTCTATTACAATTTCACTATCCCTACCGATCTGACAACAGCCGTGTTGATGAGGAAGGGCTACTGTACCTTCAACCTGATCACTAATCTGTTGAGCAGTTTCTGAAGCACAAACAGAAGCTGGAATTATAGCAACATGATTTCTGATGCCGATCTCACCGTTTTCTCTTACATATCCCTTTATTTTCATATTATTTATCCCCCTTTCCAAGATCACCACGACCTCTTTTACTTACAAGGTTGTGGACATGCACATGTTCTCCTGAAGTTATCTTTTGTGTAGCTTCTCCTAGTACTTCACCATACTTAATCACTCCATCTCCTTTAGCGATATCAGTTATTGAAAATTTGTGACCAAAAGCAACTACATCTTTTAAAGTAATAATTATCTCATTCTCTTCAACTACAACTTTTACTTGTTCCCCTTTTTCTAAATCTTTAATCGCGGTTGCCACATTGTCATTGTTACTTGGAACTATAGCTTTCTTTCCCAAGTCGTTCACCTCCAATAATCTGTTTTTTTGAATTCAGCTTTTAATTATTGCATGTTTCGTGCCAACATAAAAAAAGCCCTATAATAGGGCTTAATTCAACTAAACAAGATATCTGGTGGTGATTTTTTCTTCATTGGTGATGAAATAATCACCACTAAATTACCCTCTCTTATTATCCCTTTATTACTCATCAAGCTTTTTTCTCAAAGTATTTCTGTCTATACCTAAACGCTGGGCAGCTCTACTTTTATTATAATTTTCTTCAGCCAGGACTTGTCTTACCACATTCTTTTCTATTTGTCTAAGGTCTCCACTCAATAACGAGCTCTTGTCTACAACATTTTTATCTTGAATATCTACATCCTCGTCAGTAAAAAGGTCTTCTAATACATATGAAATATCTTCAGTTGAAATAAATTCTTTATCTTTTGCTATCACACTTATTTTTTCAATAAAATTGCGGAGTTCTCGAACATTCCCAGGCCAGTGATATGCTTGTAATCGGGATATAATATCAAGTTCAATTTGGTTTATGGTAGAAGAAAATTCATCTCTATACTTTTTTAAAAAATATTCAACATAGTATTTGATGTCTTCTTTACGTTCTTTTAAAGGCGGTATTGTTAAATTCAATATATTTAATCTATAAAATAAATCTTTTCTAAAATCACCATCAGCCACAATTTTTTTCAAATTCAGATTAGTAGCTCCAATAACTCTCACATTGACTGGAATAATCTTATCATCACCTATTCTCATAACTTCGCGCTGTTCCAAAACTCTAAGAATCCTCGCCTGAAGCCGTTTATCCATTTCACCTATCTCATCCAAAAATAACGTGCCATTGTGCGCCAATTCAAATACTCCCTGTTTACCGCCTTTTCTTGCTCCCGTGAAAGCACCTTCAACATAGCCAAATAACTCACTTTCCAATAAATTAGGAGGTAAGGCAGCACAGTTAATGGCAACAAATGGACCATTTTTTCTTTCACTTGTATTATGAATTCCCTGGGCAAATAGCTCTTTTCCAGTTCCACTATCGCCAGTAATTAAGACAGTAGAATCAGATTTTGCGTATTTTTGGGCCAAATCTATTGCTTGCTTGATTATTTCACTGTTTCCTATGATATCTCCTAAAGTGTGTTTTGCTATCAAGCCTTTTTCTGATAGTGTCTTTCTGATTTTTTGTTCCATATTTTGTAGTTTAGTTACATCTTGAAATGTAGCAACAGCCCCTCTAACTTGATCGTTTATAATAATGGGCACTCTGTTTACAGCAATATGGGAATCCCCCGTCTTTAGCAGTTTTCCTAGTTCTTTTTCTCGCAATTCCATTACCCTGGGAATTCTAGTATTAAAAACTATTTCATTTATTTTTTCCCCTAGTGCTTCATGTCTATTAGTTTTAAAAATTTTTTCTGCCATAGGATTGAAAACATTAATTTTTTCGTTTTTATCAACAGCAATAATACCTTCTTGGGCAGAGTCCAATATTGCTTCTAGGCGCTTCTTCCGCTCCCGTTCCTCAACTGTAAGTTCATAAACTTCTTTAGCCTCTCGAATAGCTAGTTCTACTGCT
This sequence comes from uncultured Clostridia bacterium, assembly GCA_964556025.1. Classification (GTDB taxonomy): domain Bacteria; phylum Bacillota; class Natranaerobiia; order Natranaerobiales; family Natranaerobiaceae; genus Natranaerobius. The sequence continues at coordinate 4,177 of CAZKUS010000179.1, forward strand.
TCTTCCCCAGATTTTACAAGTTCGTAATCTAAACCAAACTTTTTTGCTGTATTTACACCAATAGTATCACCAATTATTAATTGTATACCTTCTTTTTTAGCTTTTTCTATTTTGTCTTCAACTTCTTCATCTTTTTCAATATAATAATAAGAGGTTTTCAATTTTAAAATTGAGCTAATAGATTTAGCACCACTAACGACATTTGAGTATCCTACTACACCAATTTTACCCGGATATTTTCTATACTTATATAAAACCCGCAACAAATCATAGCCGGTAACTTTTATTTCTATTACAGACAAATTCACAGTTTCTTTTATTTGTTTGTAAGTACCACCTCGACTTATTATGACTTCAACTCCTTCTTTACTAAGCCTTTGTGCTACTTTAACACCTTCTTTGAGATCACCAAGTTCACTCTTGTAGTTAAATCCTGATTGATTTTTGACTCTATCACTTATTTCTTTTAATTCTTGATAGGGGGCTATTAAGGCTATCTTATTAGTCAAATTATCCACTCCTAATACTTGTAACTAATTAAGTGCAATTCATTGCTTTAAACTATTATATCATAAAATATTAACATACTAACAAATTTTAAGTTAGTTTAAATTTAATATCTTTTAAATTGGAATAATAGGCGAATGTTTTTTTATCTACCTAATCTCAATC
>CAZKUS010000180.1:0-4806 GCA_964556025.1 uncultured Clostridia bacterium
TCTCCTCATCTTTTTATGTGGATATACACAGACAAGGTTGTGCAAGGAGGGAAAGAGTAATGGCCAATAAGCAAAAGATCCGTATCAGGCTCAAGGCCTTTGACCATATGGTTTTGGACCAGTCAGCAGAGAAAATTGTGGAAACGGCTCAAAGAACAGGCGCGAATGTCAGCGGACCGGTGCCTTTGCCTACAGATAAAAATGTCTACACAGTAATTAGAGCTCCACACAAATTTAAAGATTCTAGAGAACAATTTGAAATGAGAACTCATAAAAGGCTGATAGATATTTTGGACCCCACATCAAAAACGGTAGATTCTTTGATGAGACTGGACTTACCATCAGGTGTGGATATCGAAATCAAGTTGTAATTAGCTCAGTGAGCTATATAAGGGAGGTGGCAACAGACTATGAAGAAGGCTATTTTAGGTAAAAAAGTCGGAATGACTCAAATCTTTTCCGATAACGGCGAAGTAGTTCCTGTTACTGTAGTTAAAGCCGGTCCCTGTTCGGTAGTTCAAACAAAAACCGAAGAAAATGACGGTTATACTGCAGTTCAAGTAGGATTTGAAGATAAGAAACAAAACCGAGCTATTAAACCAGAACAAGGACATTTTGAAAAAGCTGGTGTTAACCCTAAAAAACACTTAACTGAATTCAAATTGGAAAATGCACAAGAACTGGAAATCGGTCAGGAATTGACTGTTGAACAATTTGAAGCTGGTGATCAGATTGATGTAACAGGAACCACTAAAAGCAAAGGGTTCCAGGGAACGGTTAAAAGGTATAAACACTCAACAGGGCCGAAAACACATGGTTCTAGATATTATAGAGGTTCCGGTTCCCTTGGATCTATGGATATTTCCAGAGTTTTTAAAGGCCAAACACTACCAGGACGAATGGGCGGTAATACCGTGACAATTCAACGACTGGAAGTAGTTGATGTAGATCAAGAAAACAACCTTCTGTTGATCAGAGGTGCAGTTCCCGGACCTAAAAAAGGTCTATTGAAAATAATAGATTCGATAAAAGCCAAGTCATAAAGAAATGTGATAGTAACTGTGGCTCAAGTGCTCCAGGCTAAATTTAACCTCGGGATTACTTGAGCTTTGACAGGAATGTGTTAGAAAGGAGGAATTGTCATGCCTAAAGTGGCGTTATACAATAGAGAAGGCAGCCAGGTTGGAGAAGTGACATTGAGTGACTCTATTTTTGCAACTGATATCAACAAAACTCTGTTGCATGAGGCTGTCAATATGCACTTGGCTTCTAAACGGCGTGGAACAGCAGAAGCTAAGACGCGAAGCGAAGTAAGAGGTGGGGGTAGAAAACCCTGGAGACAAAAAGGAACAGGTAGAGCTAGACATGGCACTATAAGATCGCCAATATGGGTGGGTGGCGGTGTAACTTTTGCCCCCAAACCAAGAGACTACTCATATAAAATGCCTAAAAAAGCTAAAAGGAAAGCAATTAAATCTGCTTTCAGTAGTAAAGTTGACGAGGGCGAACTGATTGTATTAGATGAACTTAACATGGAAGCCCCAAAAACAAAAACTATAGCAAATGTACTTGAAAATCTGGGGGTAGGCAGCAAAGTTATGATTGTAACTAGTGAATCTGACCTTAATGTTTACAGATCCACTAAAAACATCCCCGGAGTCAGTTCTGCTATAGCTAGTAACTTAAATGTTTATGATATTTTGAATCATGATTATTTAATACTGACACAGGATGCTGTATCAGTTGTAGAGGAGGTGTTCTGCTAATGGACCCTCGAGATGTTATTGTAAAACCGGTAGTCACTGAAAGAACAACCGAACAAATGGAAGAGAATAAGTACAGTTTTGTAGTAGCTAATAAAGCAAATAAAGTGCAGATAAAAGATGCTGTTGAACAATTATTTGGTGTAAAAGTTAAAAAAGTAAACACTATGAATATGTCTGGTAAACCTAAAAGAATGGGTATTTACCAAGGTAGAACACCGGACTGGAAGAAAGCTATTATCACGTTAACAGATGACTCAAAAGATATTAACTTATTTGAGTAATAGAGTTATCAAGATTAGTAAGATGCTGAAAGAAGAAGGAGGGAAATAAGGTGTCTATTAAAAAATTCAAACCAACTTCTCCTGGTAAACGTTATATGACAGTTGCACAAAAACAAGAAGTTACTAAAGATGAACCGGAAAAATCATTGTTGGCTCCTCTTAATAATAAATCCGGGAGAAATAATCAAGGACGTATTTCGACAAGGCACCACGGAGGCAGGCATAAACGCAAATATCGAATTATAGATTGGAAACGCGATAAAGACGGAGTGCCAGCTCAGGTGGCTTCTATTGAGTACGATCCTAATAGAACAGCTTATATAGCTTTATTGAACTACGCTGATGGTGAAAAAAGATATATCTTAGCACCTCTCGGTATTAAAGTAGGTGCAAATATCAAAAGTGGACCGGAAGCAGAAATTAGACCTGGTAATGCTTTACCACTGCGTAATATTCCTACAGGGACCATTATTCACAATGTAGAACTTAAACCCGCAAAAGGTGGGCAGCTGGCTAGATCTGCCGGGACTAATTGCCAACTAGTTGCTAAAGAAGGCAAATATGGTAATGTAAAAATGCCTTCCGGTGAAGTCAGGATGATTCTTTTAGATTGTAGAGCTACTGTCGGTCAGGTTGGCAATGTTGAACACGAAAACATTGATATTGGAAAAGCAGGACGGGCTCGCTGGCTCGGTAAGAGACCAACTGTAAGAGGTACTGCCATGAATGCTGTAGATCACCCTCACGGTGGTGGTGAAGGAAAAGCATTTGTAGGTAGAAAAACTCAGTACACACCCTGGGGTCAAAAGTCCGCAGGTAGAAAAACTAGAAAAGCCAAGAAATCGGATAGCTATATAGTAAAACGCAGAAAGTAAAACTCACAACTTTAGCAATTGAGTGAAAGGAGGTTGTTTTACAGTGCCTAGATCATTAAAAAAAGGCCCGTTTATAGATGATCACTTACTGAAAAAGGTAAGAGAGTTAAACAAGAGCAAAAGCAAGAAAAAACAGGTTATCAAGACTTGGTCTCGTAGGTCCACTATCATGCCTGAAATGATCGGACACACCATCGCTGTTCATGATGGCAGAAAACACGTGCCGGTATTTATAAGTGAAGATATGGTAGGCCATAAACTAGGTGAATTTGCACCGACTAGGACATTTAGAGGCCACGGGGACCATACAGAGCGCTCAACCTCGTTAAAGTAAATAAAGGGATGAAGGGAGGTTTACTTTTTTATGGAAGCGAAAGCGGTATCCAGATATGTACGAATTTCACCCCGTAAAGCCCGCGAAGTAATTGATATGGTCAGGGGTAAAAGCATAGATGTAGCGCTGGGTATACTTCAACTTACTCCAAAAGGTGCTTCTAAACAAATTGAAAAATTGGTGAAATCTGCACAAGCTAATGCGGAAAACAACTTTGAGATGGATCCCGATAGCTTGTATGTATCAGAGTGTTTTGTGGATGAAGGTCCTACTCTAAAAAGATTTCGTCCGCGAGCCATGGGGCGTGCTACACCAATAGATAAAAAAACGAGTCATTTGACTGTGATTGTAAAAGAACAAAAGGAGGGATAAAAACTTGGGTCAAAAAATAAATCCTGTTGGTTTAAGAATTGGCGTGATAAAAGACTGGCAATCAAACTGGTTTGCAGATAAAAATTACACTGAACTCGTGCATGAGGATTTGGAAATAAGAAACTACATTGAAAACAGACTTTTTAATGCCGATGTAAGTGCAATTCAAATTGATAGAGCAGCTAATAGAGTTAAAGTGACCCTTCACACTGCCAAACCAGGAATGGTTATTGGAAAAGGCGGTAGTGGTGTAGAAAAACTTCGAACTGATATCGAGAAAATGACTGGCAAAAAAGTGCACATTAACGTTATGGAAATTAAGACTCCAGAGTTGGATGCACATTTAGCGGCAAAAAATATTGCCATTGCCTTGGAAAGGCGAGTGGCATTCAGACGTGCAATGAAACAAGTAGTGGGAAGAGCAATGAGACAAGGTGCCCATGGTATTAAGGTTATGTGCAGCGGGCGTCTAGGTGGAGCTGAAATGAGCAGAATTGAATGGTATACAGAAGGCAATGTACCACTACAGACTCTTAGAGCAGATATAGATTATGGTATGGTAGAAGCCAATACAACTTATGGTCAGATCGGAGTTAAGTGTTGGATAAACAAAGGTGAAGTTTTACCAGAAAAAGATGAATCTGAAAAGCAAGGCGAAAAAACTAGCCAAGAAAGCAATCAAGAAAAAAGTGAAGACAAGAGTGAAGAAAAGAGTGAGTAAAAAGGAGGCAGGTAACCATGTTAATGCCTAAAAGAACCAAGTTCAGGCGTCAAATGAGAGGGCGCATGAAGGGCAAAGCTAAAGGCGGTAAAGAAATTGCTTTTGGTGAATATGGTATCCAGGCTTTAGAACCTGCTTGGATAACGAGCCGGCAAATTGAAGCCGCCCGTATAGCTTTAACAAGGTATATAAAAAGAGGCGGGAAAGTTTGGATCAAAATTTTCCCAGATAAACCTATGACACAAAAACCAGCTGAAACGAGAATGGGTAGTGGTAAAGGTTCACCAGAACAATGGGTTGCTGTTGTCAAGCCCGGTAGAATCTTATTTGAAGTAGCTGGAGTACCTAAAGAAACTGCTAGAGAGGCAATGAGATTGGCTTCTCATAAACTACCCATTAAAACCAAATTTGTAGAACGTGAAGAGTTGGGTGGTGACGCCGATGAAAGCTAAAGAAA
>CAZKUS010000181.1:0-4798 GCA_964556025.1 uncultured Clostridia bacterium
CAGCTAAAGCGTAATCTTCGTCGGCATTTAACTTTAAGTCCATGTTTTATCCAGGCCATGGTCCTGGGCTCGCTCCTCTTACTCCATACACCCCCGTCGAATCCATGCTCGCCCCCATGTTTTGACGGGATTAAACGCCGATGTTGCCGGGCTTTAGCCCCTGGCAGTTATAATATATAACAAATTAATTTTTTAATGTCAATATTTTTGCTTTTCCTTTAATTCTTTCTCCATCTCTCTTTCCATGGTCTTGCGTTTGATGGTTTCTCTCTTGTCGTGTTTTTGTTTACCTTTGGCCAGTGCCAATTCTACCTTGATCTTGCCGTCTTTTACATAAAAAGAAAGGGGAATTAAAGTATACCCTTTTTGAGTAGTCAATCCAATTAAACTTTTAATCTGACGCTTGTGCAGTAGAAGTTTCCTAGTTCTAGTGGGCTCATGATTGAACTGATTACCTTCATCATAAGGGCTTATATGCACATTATACAGGAATATCTCGCCATTTTCAATTCGGGCAAATCCGTCTTTAAGATTGACACTTCTATTTTTACAAGATTTAACTTCTGTACCTCGTAGTACTATCCCGGTTTCATAACGTTCTTCAATAAAAAAGTCATGTTCTGCTCGTCTATTTTTTGTGAGTACCATTACATCTTCTGCCATGGTCATCTCCCCTCAATAATCTTCAATTGCTCGAATATATATTATAACTGTTAAGTTTAATAAAGTCAAAAATTATTTGATCTAAATCTTTATTTCATAAGGCGCTCTCTGGTCAAAGCCAATTATAGACTTTACACCAAGATTTCGAAGGAATTCTACTACTTCCCTGTTATAATATGCTACTTCTTCAGGAGAGTGAGCATCAGATCCTATAGTTAGAGGTACATTAAAGTGCACTAGCTGTTCAATGAAATCAGGAGCTGGATACAGTTCTTCCACTGGGGCTCGCAGACCTCCTGTATTGATCTCTACCACCTGTTTGTTATCAGCGAATAGCTTAGCTAGCTCCACGTACAATTGGGAAAGGTGATCAGATAAATCTTCTTCACCCAAAACATATCCGTGTTTTTTCACTACATCAATATGTCCCAAAATATCAAATAAACCGCTAGCTGCCATTACTTTGATTTCACGCAAATACCGCTCGTAAATGTCGGGAAGTGGATTCTGTTCGTAAAAATCAATATTGTCTGGATGAGATATGTCCAAGCTCTCTAGAAAGTGAATCGATCCAATAACATAGTCCCACTGATATTTTTCAATATAGCCAGAAATTTTGCCTTCATATCCCTTGAAAAAGTCTATCTCTGTCCCCAATTTCACTTTGATATCTGAAGCGAATTCACTTCTGACCTGATTTACCTCACTGATGTACTCACCCAAATCAGTGTACAACATGGAAGAAATATCATCATAGGGAACATCAAGAACATCCATGGGAAAATGGTCGCTAATTCCTATTTCACTAATTCCGGCATCCAACGCTGCCTGTACATATTCTGCAACATTTCCCTCTGCATGACCACAACGCCAAGTATGAGTATGATAATCGATCAAAATATCACCCCTAAATATTGAAACTAAGAATTAACGTCATATAGCACATAACACAATTTATAACTATTTTTGATGCCTGTCAACCAATTCCTGACAGACTCTATCCAAATCTACCTGAAAGTGGACTAATGCCAGTAAAGTGTGAAACATCAAGTCAGCACATTCGTGGACAATCTCTTGAGTATCTTCATCTTTACAGGCCATAATAAATTCGCCACTTTCTTCACTCACTTTTTTGAGTACTTGATTATCACCTTTGTCAGTCAATTTTACTGTATAAGAGCCTTCGGGACGCTCACTGAGCCGATCTTGTAGAGTTTGTTCCAAGTATTGTAAAATCTCTTCTTGCTGGTTTCTAGTTTCAGAGAATGAATTCCTGTCAGCTCGCTGAAAATTTTCCCCGAAATCTTCTATTTTCACATTTTGCTCTTGTTGATTATTTTTCTCTACCATATCAGTAAAGAAACAGCTCACCTCACCGGTATGACAGGCGGGTCCATTAGGGGTGACTTGAGCCAAAATGGTATCACCATCACAGTCTATTTTCAGAGATTCAACTTGCAATTTATTGCCAGAAGTTTCCCCTTTTTGCCACAGTTCTCCGCGGCTTCGACTCCAAAACCACATGTATCCAGTGTTTTCAGTTTTCTGTAATGCTTGATCATTAATATAGGCCATCATGAGAACTTGCCCTGTATTAACATCTTGGACTATACAGGGAACTAGGCCGTCGCCATCGTATTTTATATTCATACTCTCACTTCAACTCCTTTGTCGTGCAGATATTGCTTTACTTCTGGAACTGAAATTTCATCGAAATGAAATACTGAAGCAGCTAGAGCTGCACTAGCTTTACCTTGTGTAAACACACTGTAAAAGTCCTGCTTTGATCCCGCTCCTCCAGAAGCAATCACAGGTAAATTGGAAAGTTCGAATACCTCTCTGGTCGCTTGTTCATCGTAGCCTGATTTTTCACCGTCTTGATCAATACTAGTGAGTAAGATCTCTCCTGCTCCTCTATCTCGCACTTCTTTCACCCAGTTCCACAGTGAAATTCCAGTATTTTTCTGACCACCATTAATAAATACCTGATAACCATCTTCAGTCTTTTTCGTATCAATGGCCACTACAATACACTGGCTGCCGAACAATTTCATGCCTTCATTTATCAGCTCGGGATTTTTGACAGCAGCGCTGTTAATGGACACTTTATCCGCTCCAGCTTTCAATATTTTTCTCATATCTTCCACTGATCTAATTCCTCCACCATCAGTAAAGGGAATAAAAACCTGTTTAGCTGTTCTCTCCACTACATCAATCATTGTACTTCTATCTTCATTAGAAGCTGTGATATCTAAAAACACAAGTTCATCGGCTCCCTGTTCATCATACCTTTTGGCGAGTTCCACAGGATCACCGGCAAACCTTAGTTCATTAAATTTAATTCCCTTAACTACCTGACCTTCTTTTACATCCAAACATGGGACAATTCGCTTAGCTACCATAATATCATCACCTCAATTCGGTTACTGCAGTTCGCAAATCTATTTTTTGTTCATACAATGATTTACCCAGAATAACACCTTCTAAATTTGAGCCCGAATCAGATCGCAGTTGTTTAAGTTTCTGCAAATCTTCCAAACTAGAGATTCCTCCAGATAGAATAAAGTTGAGCTGACTGTATTCCAATAAATTAACCAGCATATCCAGATTGGGGCCTTGTAGTTTTCCATCTTTACTGATATCTGTTACAATCACTCGCTTTACTCCTGTTGATACTAATCTATCCAAATATTCACCGATTCCGGTATTAGAAACATTTACCCAACCTTCTGTTGCCACCTGTTCTCCTTTTACATCTACCCCGACTACTATCTGTTCACCATAAGTTTCTATGGCTGAGCGCAGGAAATCGGGATCTTTATAAGCTTTAGTACCCAGAATAACCCGGTCAACACCTAATTTCAACAGCTCTTCAATAGCTTCAAAAGAACGAATACCGCCCCCTACTTGTACTGGAATTTCTACCCGTGTAGCGATCTGTTCAATCACCTGTCTATTGTTCATACTACCACCAAAAGCTCCATCAAGATCCACCAAATGTAGCCTTTCGGCTCCTTGTTCTTGAAATTTAGCAGCCATATCCGGAGGGTTATTACTGTACACCTGTTTTGTATCGTATTCTCCTTCGGTCAGGCGTACACATTGACCGTCCATCAGATCTATAGCTGGAATAAGTTCTAAACTCACTAGTCCATCCCTCCAAACTTCCTCAATATTTCTAATCCGTCTTTACTGCTCTTTTCCGGGTGGAACTGTGTTCCTATGACATTATCCCTTTTCACAATACTTGGGAAGCAATCTTCTTGGTAGCGGGTGTATCCTGCTACATTTTCTTCAGGCACCTGTTCTCCTCTGTAAGAATGGACAAAATAAAAGTAATCCCCATGACAGTGATCGAAAGGGGAAAATTCTTGACTTAACTCCACTTGGCTCCAACCCACATGAGGAACGATGTAACCACTGGGAAATCTGATGACCTTTCCCGGGATCAGAGAAAGTCCGCAGGTACCATGCTCACTTTTCACTTGATCATTACAGTGGCCTCTGCTTTGCAATTGCTCTTGATAATCTAAAACCTGGGCTCCTTCTTCACTGGTTTCAAACAACAGCTGCATCCCCAAACAAATCCCCAGAAACGGCACTCCTGCCTCCACTCTTTGGTAAATTGGTTCTACAAAACCTCGCTGTTTCAGGAGAGCCATCCCTTGAGTAAATGAACCCACTCCAGGAAGTATTAAAGCCCGGTAATTATCGAGGGTATTAGGGTCGTCCGTGACAACACTGGCTGTTCCTAAATAGTCAAAGGCATTTTTGACACTGTATAAATTTCCTACACCATAATCTATAATCCCAATCATCGATTTGAGCCACCCTTCTATAAGCATCCTGAACAAATGACTAGCTGCTCTGCTCGATCCAAATATCGGCAATTTTTTGCTATTAAATTTGTGAGTTGATACTTTATTAAGCAATATTAAACAAATTATGCTATTTTATAACACATCTTAACAAGCAAACAAAAGATTTACAGTGACCCTTTAGTCGATGGTACTGATTTACCATCACCGGAAATCGCCACAGATTTTTTTAAGCACTGCCCCAATCCTTTGAATGAGGCCTCAGCGATATGATGAGGATCTTCTCCCGCCAGTTGCTTAAGATGAAGTGTAATTTT
>CAZKUS010000182.1:0-3066 GCA_964556025.1 uncultured Clostridia bacterium
TCAACTTACATAAAGCTGTCCATAAGGTTTGTGAGATTTTGGTAAGATTTTTGTGAATTGATTACTGTCAAGATTCGATAAGTCTACATCAAATTTACTTTCATATTCTTTCATTAATCTTTCTAATTCTTTGCCATCCTCTTGATCTAGAGATACAGCTGCAACCTCTTTACCTAGCTGATCATCATGTATCTTTCCCCTTAGATACATAACACCACCATGCATACCTGTACCTATGAAATTCCCTGCTACCGATACATCTGCATCATTATCCATATTATTATCCAATCCTAGTACCACTATAGTTCCCCCAGCCATGTACTCACCTAGAAAATCGACAGCCACACCACCTATGATTATCGTCGGAGATTTGTGAGCAAAGGATTTCATGTGGATCCCAACTCTGTAACCCACATCACCTTGAATGAAAATTTCACCTCCCCGCATTCCCATTCCAATAACATCGGTGGCGTTTCCATGGATAGAAATTTCCCCACTGTCCATGGTATTACCTATAAGTTCCTGACCATTTCCGTACACATTGATTTTAGATCCGTATAGAAAAGCCGCTAGATCACTTCCAGGGACACCTTTTATATCAATAGTAATCTGTTCCTTAATCCCAGTTCCTATATAGCGGTGTCCATTGACATTTTCTAAAACAAAATAATTCTCCCCCTGATTTACCTGCTCTTTAATATTATGATTTAATTCAGCGGAACTGAGGTCATCAGCATCTATTACAATCGGCCTATTTGTCATGATATCTACCTCCCTGCGCTCTTAATACCGAGGGTATTGAGCTCGTGTTCATGAAGATCTAAACCCCTCAACCTGTCTCTGTTGCCGCGCAAACTTTCAAGTGCTGTAAGTCCCAGAGCACCTAATATCTCTTTGATTTCTAAACTCCAGCCCCTCAGCAAGTTATTTATCCGCTCTGCCCCCATTTCCGGATCTATTCTCTCGGTCAGTTCCGGTTTTTGAGTGGCTATTCCCCAGGCACATTTATTTGTGTGACAGCTTTGACAGGCAGTACAGCCTAAAGCCATCAAAGCAGCCGTTCCTATAGAGACGGAATCGGCACCTAGAGCTATAGCTTTCAGAGCGTCGGCACTGGATCTGATGCTACCACTAACTATAATGGAGGCTCGGTGTCTGATGCCCTCTTGTCTCAATCTAGTATCGACTGAGGACAGGGCCAGTTCAATGGGGATCCCGACATTATCTCGAATTTGCTTGGGAGTTGCTCCGGTACCACCACGATATCCATCGATGGTCACCATATCTGCACCGGCTCGAACTGCTCCCGTGGCTATAGGAGCCACATTGTGTACTGCGGCAATTTTTACACCTACAGGTTGTTTGTAGTTTGTGGCCTCTTTTAAAGCATAGATCAGCTGGGCCAGATCTTCTATAGAGTAAATATCGTGATGAGGTGCAGGAGATATAGCATCAGACCCTTGGGGAATCATGCGAGTGTTAGAGATCTCCGGCCCCACCTTGGTACCGGGCAAATGACCTCCAATACCTGGTTTTGCACCCTGGCCTATTTTTATCTCCACTGCCGCCCCTGAATTCAAATATTCGTAATCAACACCAAACCTTCCCGAAGCCACCTGTGTAATTGTATTAGAATAATAAGGCTCAAGTTCCTCATGCAGCCCTCCTTCTCCACAATTCATGTAAGTCCCGTGTTCCTGGGCTGCCATGGCCAGTGATTTATGAACATTCAGGCTAACTGCACCAAAGGACATGGCAGAAAACATAATAGGTGTATCTAATTTTAATGTAGGTGCCAATTCAGTAACCAAAGTAGCTTCACCTTTGATATCACTATTGTGTGGTTCTGCAACTTGTACTCCATCGGGTTTTTTGCCGAGATATGTCCTGAGCTCCATAGGTTCCCTCAATGGGTCAATTGACGGATTTGTCACTTGACAAGCGTCTAATAGAATATTATCCCAGTAAGTCGGTAGAGACTTGGCCGCACCGGTAGATGTAAGCAATTTTGCCCCTGTATTGGCCTGTTTCCAGATATCCCTTTGAACTTCCGATGTCCAAAAGCTGTGTCGAGAGTGATTACTAGGGTTTTCTACAATATCTATAGCTTCTGTAGGGCAAATGGCGACACACCTTTTACAGTTGACACATTTGTGATTGTGGGGAATGATCTTATCATTAAATTCCAGGGCATCGAAACTACACTGATGAACACATTTCTGACATTTTATACAATCATCTTGAGAAATTTTAACTTTATACTCAGATTGAAAAAAGCTTAAAACCATATTAGTATTCCTCCAATCTAGCCACGGAAGGTTCTCCAGCCTTCAGCATCCAAACACTATCGATATTTTCGTAAACTGATCTGATTGCAGATTCTTCCGAGGACATTATGACTGTCTTACCATCTCTTGCTGCTACCATGGGACGGAGTTTGATTCGGTCATTTAAACCTATCATAGTCTTACCATTAGACATAATCACGGCAAAGGGACCATTTAATAGTAAACTTTCATAGGTTCTTCTCAAAGTAGTGTAGAGTTGCTTCTCATTTTCAGGATACTTGTCTATCTCGTCCCACAGTGGTGGAGATAAGCATTTACAGGCTAGATACATAGGCAGTTTATGTTTTCTGTGCAGAAGATCCAAGGCGTAAGTTACAACTTCGGTATCTGTTTCCATAGTACATTTGTAGCCACGATTTTCTAGATATCTTTTATTAGTCCCGTAAGAAGAGATTTCACCATTGTGAACTACCGACCAATTCAATAGAGAAAAAGGATGGGCTCCACCCCACCAGGCAGCACTGTTTGTGGGAAATCTTCCGTGGGACACCCAGCAGTATCCTTGATACTCTTCTAATCTGTAGAAATCTCCAATATCACCGGGATAACCAACCCCTTTAAAAACACCCATATTTTTGCCGCAAGATGACACATATGCCCCGGGTAAGTTAGAATTTATATCTATCACTTTTTGGACTACATAATCCTGTTCTGAGATATTCTTTAATCTCTCAGACGGTACAGAGGCAAAATATCTCCACAAAATAGGTGCATCTTC
>CAZKUS010000182.1:3166-4788 GCA_964556025.1 uncultured Clostridia bacterium
AAAAAAAGCGCTCACAAACACAGATATTACCTGTGTAAGTGAACGCCTTTGTCCACACATTTGATATTCTTTTATTATATTAAAATACAAAAGTTTTTTCAAGAGCAATTTTTACATAGACCTTTTATAAACATCTCTCTTTCCTTTATTTCATACCCTTTTCCACTAGGTTTTAATTTTGGAATTTTTAGCTCTGTAAGACATTCAATTTCACCACAGAGCGTACAAATGAAATGAGGATGTTCACTTTCAGTGGGGTTACTAATTCCTCTTGATATAGCAAATCTAGATATTTTATCTATACCATCAATTTTATGAATGATTCCCATCTCTTCAAAAGCCTCTAGTGACCTATAGATAGTAGCTTCATTTATTTTTACATCATACATTTTATCTTTTATTTCCTGATGTGTAAGAGGTTTTTGTTCATTAATTAATAGACTGAGAATGACAATCCTTCCGGATGTCTTTTTTAGGCCATTACTATCAAGCAAGTTTTTAGCTTTTTCATCTATCATGTTGGACATTATGCTTTCCGCTCCTTTTTCTCGATTTTGATAATACAAGCCAATGTCTAAAAGAATTTTATCATAAGCCACAATCCTTAATCAATCAGTAAGAAAAACTACCTTTACATGAGAATTAGTCACAAAATATACTGACTTGCATTTAGGTTATCGATAATTTATAATAAACCAATAATAGTCTACGAAGAGATACAAATAAAGTCAATGTAAATTGAGGTGGAAATTTATGAATATTAAAAACAGATCTGAAGCAGAGCAAGTTAAAATAGATGTGATAACAGGATTTTTAGGAGCAGGAAAAACTACTTTTATAAACAAAGTTTTAGAAAATATTACAGAAAAAGATTTTACCGTTATATTAGAAAATGAATTTGGAGAAATCAGTGTTGATGCCATGTCATTTGACAGTAGTCTTGTAGACGTGAAAGAAATAAATTCCGGTTGTATCTGCTGCACTTTCCAAGGTGACTTTCAAACTGCATTAGAAGGCATTTATGAATATTACAATCCCGATAGGATAATAATCGAACCATCCGGTATTGCTCATATGTCTCAGGTCATTGAAGTCATAGAAGAATTTTTATCAAAAAAAGATAAATATGGCTATATTAATATCCGATGCGTAATCATAGACGTATTGAATTACGAAATGTACAAAGAGAATTTTTCTGATTTTTATACAGATCAGATAGAAAATGCTGCTAGCATCATATTGAGTAAAATTCAATATGCAGAAGAGACAGCTGTGGAAAATGTTGTCCAAGATGTCAGGGATCTCAATGGCCATGGAATAATTTTATCTCAAAATTGGGCAGAAATGTCTACTCCTGATATTTTGAAATTTGTCGAACCCTCTCATGATCAATTAATAAACAGCGGACAACAATTACAGGTTGAAAAAAATATAAGTGATGTCCAATTTGAGCAATGGAGCGGCAGCATTGAGGAACAGATCTCACTTGACAAACTAAACAAATTTATAGATTTACTCAAAAAAAGCAGTAAAGATTTTGACAGTAATAATGGTTTTGGAATGGTCTTGAGAGCGAAAGGAATAATAAAAACCGATTCTAATCAAGTGATTAAATTCGATTA
>CAZKUS010000183.1:0-4751 GCA_964556025.1 uncultured Clostridia bacterium
GTGTGATGCCAAAATCACTCGTGCCCCTTTATCTTGTAAGTATTTTACAGTTGGCAAAGACTTGCTAATTCTGGTATCATCGGTCACTTGCCCATCTTTTAAAGGTACATTGTAATCAACTCTGACAAACACTTTCTTACCTTGCACATTCACATCTTGAACAGTTTTCTTCACAATAAATCCCTCCTTAAAAATTTGCTCAGTTAAAGTTAACTGTTGATAGTAACAACAAAACATAACAGCGCTGAAAGGTTAATTATATTATTTTCTGTTTTTACTCATGGACTGGATGTTTTTCCCCGCCCCTTCATCAGTAATTAAAATATCGCAAAGTCCCGTCTCCAACATAGCCAATATAGCTTCAGCTTTATCACTGCCACCGGAAATAGCCATGACTTTATTAATGTTTTCTAAATCATTTAAACCCAAACCCACAGTATTAACTTTTTCAACCAGTTTACCGTTTCTATTTAAATAAAATCCAAAAGCTTCACCTACTGCCCCTTTTTCTAAGAGTTTCTGAATCTCATCTTTAGACATTCCTCTTCTACTAGCCATCTCTTCAGCAATACCTATACCGTGTACTAAAATATCCGCCTGCTTAATTTCTGTTACTATTTCTTTGATTCTGGGTTCTTGCATTAACATATCCAACGAACCTTGCCCTACTTCATCAGGAACATGTAACATTCTGTAATGACAATTGAAGCGATCTGCCAGTTCAGCTGCAACAGTATTGGCTTGTATTTCCACGCGCTCTCCCAGTCCTCCTCTGGCCGGTAGTATAGTTATTTCTTGTGGTTTAGTTTTCTGAGGTGCCATTTTAGCCATATTTGACAATGTTGTGCCTCCAGCTACCGATACTACATCTTTGGAGTTGATTAACTGTGATAGTTTTTTTGCAGCTACTGCTCCCATCTCTTGTTTAACTGTTTCGTCATTACAAGCATCTCCTGGAACTACTATTACATTCTCAAGTTTCAGCAGAGTTTTCAAGTCATGTTCCAGATCCAGTAACCCAGAAATATTTTTAATAACCTCTCTACTACCATGCAGTACTGATGTACCTGTTTCAGTTAGCACCATACCATAATTTTCTACTTTCACTAACTGCTTTTCCTTTAATACTGCTATTTCATTGCGCAATTCGCGTTCTTTCATATTCATGTAGTCTGAAAGTGCTCTTCGACCTACAGGTTGATAAAAAGATATATTGACCAAAATACGATAGCGTTTTTCAGCTACTTCGGTTAATTCAGGAGTTAGTTTTAATAGTAAATTCCATTCTTTTTGCATAGTATCACTTCTCCTTACAACACAGTAAACTGCCTGTTCCTTTGTTAGTATGTACTATCACAAAAGTTTCAACTCAACAAATGGACAGTTTTTGTCCCTGTGGGGCATATATGACCTGTTATAGGTAAAAAAAATCAGCTATTGCCGATCACTCTATTCACCATAATATAATAAATTGAGCTGATCTGCAATAGCTGAACAAAGGAAATTAGCTATATCGCTTTCGTTTAGATGAAGACGGTATATTACATTCTTTTCTGTATTTTGCCACTGTCCGTCTTGATATATCTATATCTATATCTCTTAAAGAATCCACAATGGCCTGATCACTAAGCGGCTGTTGTTTGTGTTCTTGATCTACCAGTTCTTTGATTTTGTGTTTTATACTGGTAGATGAGTTACACTCATTCTGACCTTTTTCCAGCTTACTGGAAAAGAAAAATCGCAGCGGATAAATTCCTTGGGGGGTTTGCACATATTTATTTGCTGTTGCCCGACTAACCGTAGATTCATGAACATCAATCTCATCAGCCACTTCTTTTAATGTTAAAGGTCTTAAATTTGAAACACCATGGTCTAAAAACGGTCTTTGAAATTCAATTAATGTTTCCATGATATTTTGCAGAGTTATACGCCTCTGTTCTATACTTTTTATCAACCACAGAGCTGAATCTAATCTAGAGTTCAAAAATTTCACAACACCTGAATGTTTTTGTTCAGTGGCTAATAATTGACGATATTTAGAATTAATTTTCAATTTTGGAGTACTATTATCATTAAATATTATTTCGTAATCGCCTTCCACCTTAGTAACTATTATATCCGGAGTTATATAAGAAGGTGAACCATGAATAGAAAAGGGACTGGCAGGTTTAGGAGTCAATGATTTAATGTGATCTACAGCATGCTGAATATCCTCTATAGGACGTTTTAGCTGCCTTGCTATTCTATCAAGCCTATTTTCAGCTATTTCAGACAAGTAATTTTGTACTAGTTCACTTGCCAGTTCCGGACTATCTTCAAAACGATCTAACTGTAGTTGGAGACATTCTCGTAAATCCCGGGCACCTATTCCCGGTGGATCTAAACTTTGAATCAGATCTAACGCTTTTTCCAAATCTTGTTCATCAGCTTCCACAAATCTTGAAATTTCTTCTAGAGACCCCCTCAAATATCCATTAGAATCTAGATTTCCGACTAAAAATTCAGCTAATGGCTTTAAGTGTTCCTGATCTGCTGAAGTAAGAGACAGTTGAAAATACAGTTGTTCCAATAAATTGGTAGTAGAAGAAGTAAAAGTTTCAAAACTGTCTTTATCTTCTTCATCTCTTCCACCAACCACAAAATTGCTCAATTTACCTATATCACTGGAATCTTCAAAGTATCTCTGCCAGTCAATATCGAACTGTTCTTCAGTCTGTGTGCTTTCACTACTATCTTTGACATCACTTTCTTGATTATTTTGGGAACTAGTATTTTCTACTGTACTGTCTTGTTCTTGTGATCCGGAATCCTCATCACCGGTACTGCTAATTTCCAACATGGGATTTTCAATCACTTCTTGTTCAATATAAGTATTTAATTCCAAACTGGATAACTGCAATAGTTGAATAGCTTTGCGCAATTCCGGAGTAATAACGAGCTGTTGTTTTTGTTCTAGATTCAGATCAAAACCAAGTTTCATGCAGCACTCCACTCCTTTGTGTGTGTAGGTTCCCTGTACTATACTTATTCTACATAAAATCCAAAAACCCTCTTGCAATTTTTATACCAATTTTAATGAATTTAACTTTACCGCCCAGATTTTTTATCATTATAACCGCTACGATTTAGCTTATCGGCAATTTTTTCAATTTTTCGTAATCTGTGATTCACTCCAGATTTACCTACAGGAGGCTCTAATAGTTCACCTAGTTCGGTTAAATTAGCTTCCGGGTATTTTACTCTTTTAATGGCCACTTCCTGCAGAGATTGAGGTAATTTGGTAAGTCCCATTTTTTCATCTATTGTTTGAATATTTTTTATATGTCTTAACGACGCCACAACAGTTTTTTGTAAATTAGCCGTTTCACAGTTTACCAGTCTATTGATTTTGTTTCTCATACCTTTCATAACCCGAATGTTTTCAAAATCAAGTAAAGTTTTGTGAGCTCCTATGATATTTAAAAACTCTGATATCTGTTCACTATCTTTTATATAACTAACATATTCTTTTTTTCGAGCCAACTTACCCGGTGTCAGATCAAAATACTGCATGATTTCTATCAGATCATCCAGATACTCTTCATAATCAGCTGTTATTTCCAAATGATAACTAGACTCAGGGTTAGCTACTGACCCTCTAGCCATAAAAGCGCCTCGCAGATAGGCACGTTTACAACATCTATTTTTTATCACTTGTTCAGCAATACCGGTAATAAATTCAAAGCCTTGTTTAGTAATACCCAAATCGGACAATACGTAACTCACCGTTTCTCTACCGGTTAATTTCAGTAAATAGCTGTTACCTTTCTGTAATCTAGTCTTTTTATGCATAACAATGTCCATTTCTTCTCCATAGCGGTTTTTGAATACACTGAAAATCCGCCTAGCAATGGCAGGATTTTCAGTGTTTAGCTGTAAGCTGACATCTGATTGCAGAGATAGAGTTCCACTCATGTGAATAAATGCCGCCAATTCGGCACGTTCACAGCAGGTCTGTTCAGTTTCCAATCGAGCCAACTCATTTTTACAAGACTTAGCATAAGACAATAATATCACCTACAACTGAATTTTTTTATACAACAGGTGCAAATTTGGCAGTAAAATGACGTAAAATCTTGGGTTCATAAGTAAACTTCAATCCAGTTATTTGGTCTCTTCGTTCATATACGCCCAGAGCCGCTTCAGCTACTACATCCATATGTAGATAAGTATACACTCGTCTAGGAATAGTGAGCCTAACTAATTCCAGTTCAGGATAGTCATGTTCCCCAGTTACCGGATCTCGTCCACTTAATACAGTCCCGATTTCCACTCCTCTAACTCCACCTTCTTCATAAAGAGCTGCAGTTAGGGCTTGACCAGGAAATTGATCTTTCGGTATATCAGGTAAAAATCTGCTGGCATCTAAGTAAACAGCATGACCACCTACCGGTTCTAAAATCGGCAGTCCTTTTGCTAGCAACTGTTTTCCCAGATAGTTAACTTGATTAATGCGATAACGCAAGTAATCTTCGGCTACCACCTCTTTCAATCCTCTAGCCATAGCTTCCATATCTCTACCTGCCATCCCTCCGTAAGTGGGAAATCCTTCGTAAAGTACTCCCAAAACCTTAGCCTGTTCCAATAAATCGTCATCTTTAAGTGCTAAAAAGCCACCAATGTTTACTAAAGCGTCTTTTTTGGAACTCATAGTACAACCATCTGCGTAAGAAAATATCTCTCTACTAATTTCTATAATGGATTTTTCAGCA
>CAZKUS010000184.1:0-4700 GCA_964556025.1 uncultured Clostridia bacterium
ATTCTCCTTTGTATCCTTCATATTCTTGCCCTTCAAAATAGAACTTCACCTTTTCACCTTTGTTGAAATCCACAATTGGATGTGATGAGATACGCAAGTCTTTCCCTCCTTTAATTCTTGTATATATATTTACAGTTGCAAAATTTATGCCAAACTATAAAAAGCTGCTAATATTATAATTAATTATCTATGTATCTAATTTTTCTAGAAGGAAGCAGTAACTGCTTCCTTCTAGGTGAGTAGCTACTTATTTATCATCTTGGACACCCTCTAACTCTGCACCTGGCTTGGTTAATTCAACTGACTTATCAAATTCATCTAAAATTTCTTGAGAAGGTCCACCATCAATCAAACTAAAGACAACAGCAGCTATTGTAGAAAATATAAAACCGGGTACCAGTGCATAAAGTCCAAGTGGAGTACCAATAACCTCCCATACAATAACGGTTATTCCACCAACTAATATTCCTGCTAATGCACCATTTTTTGTAGTATATCTCCAGAATAAGGAAAGCAGTACTACAGGGCCAAATGTCGCACCAAAACCTGCCCAAGCATATTCAACTAATTCAAGGACATTCCCTTCTTCCCAAGCAAGGTAGTAGGCAATCAATGTAATGATCAATACTGAAATCCTACCACCCCAAACCAGTTCTTTATCACTGGCATTTTTCTTAAAAAATCTTCTATAGAAATCTTGAGTGAGGGCACTTGAAGATACTAATAACTGGGAATCCACCGTACTCATAATTGCAGCCAAAACTGCAGCAAGGAATATACCAGCCAGCCAAGGATTAAACACAACTTGTACGAGTTCTAAAAAGACCCATTCAGAGTCAGGTAATGGATTATCAGGACCAAAAAAACTAATTCCCATAAAACCAACCATGGAAGCTCCAAACAATGTTAATACGACCCAAACCATGGCAATTAATCGAGAATTCTTTACTCCTCGCAATGATCCAATTGCCATAAACCTGGCCAAGATATGCGGCTGACCAAAATAACCTAATCCCCAAGCAAGGGCTGAAACGATTCCCACTACTCCAATAGGACCAGTTGAAGACCATGTACCATCACTAGCACTATAGGCTACACCTTGAGTAATATCCAATAAATCAACATTTACTTGTCCAATCTCTGTTAACACACCACCGACTCCACCTAGGTTTGCAACAATACCCATAGGTGTTAATATTAATGCAATAAACATCAAAATACCATTAACAAAATCAAGCCAGGTAACAGCTATAAATCCGCCAACAAAAGTGTAAATTAAAATAACAACAGTTCCCACTGTTAAAGCTGTTAAATAAGGAACACCCAAGAAAGACTCAAATAACTTTCCACCTGCAACTAAACCAGAAGCAGTATAAAAGAGGAAAAATATTAGAATAAACAGAGCAGATACAATTCTTAATGCCTCACTATTATCTCTAAACCGGTTAGAAAAGAATTCGGATAATGTGATGGAGTCTCCAGCCAATTCAGTATAAGCACGGAGTTTTTTAGCTACAAACTGCCAATTTAACATTGTTCCGGTTGCGAGGCCTATACACATCCAAATGCCCCACTGTCCCATACCAGACGCATAAGCAGCACCAGGAAGGCCCAATAGTAGCCAACCACTCATATCACTAGCTTGAGCAGACATGGCAGCTACCCAAGGATTTAAACCTCTACCTGCCAACACATAATCAGTCAGGGTACTAGTCATTTTGTAAGTAATAACACCAACAGTAACCATAAATATCAGGTAAACAACAAACGTAATTTCTATAGGTCCCACTATTGACTCCCTCCTTTATGTTGTTTATCATACTCTTCCTCAGCCTTTTTTTCCTGATAAAAACTAATAATTGCCCATACAACCAATAACGGCATAGGTACCAATAACCAAAACCATGTTGCAGCAGTCAAGGTATACTCTTCCATCAATAATTCACCCCTTTCAAAATATTATTAACTTCTTTTACATCTTCTCAATATCACATATTACCGACCTCCATAACGATATTTGAATATTCATCATTTTCAATATATTGCTAATATTATTATAGTTGCATATTTCATGCCAAATTTGTTTCAGCAAAAATTAACTTCTATAAGGGATGTTTTTCTAATAAAAAACACGGCGGGTGTCAGTTTTTTAAACAGCTGTCATGTTTTTGGACAATATTTAGAAAGTTACAGCTATTCGTAATATTTAATTTTTGATGAATTTATCCATTCGGCAGGAGTGATGTTCAAATTATTTATTTTGTAGTAAAGAGTGCTGCGTGGAATTCCAAGGGCCTTAGCGGCTTTTGTCTTATTGCCAGACACTTCCTTTAGTGTCTCTAGAATCTTTTTCCTTTCTACATCTTTCGTTAAGCTGCCTAATAATTGGTTAGTTGAAATCTCATCTGATTTTTGTGCCTGAAACAAGTTTTTTGGGAGCAAGTCCTTTGTTATTATTCGTTCTTCACTCAACACCACTAACCGTTCAATTATATTTCTTAGTTCTCTTACATTTCCAGGCCAGTTATATTGTAATAGGGTATTAATCACTTCAGAAGTTACCTCAAAAACTTCTTTACCATGCTGCATAGATAATTCTTTTAAAAATAGATGAACTAATTCTGGAATATCTCCCTTTCTATGTCTGAGTGGTGGTACTTCCAAATTCACCACATTCAATCTATAATATAAGTCCTCTCTAAATCTGCCTTCTTTAACTAATTGATCCAGGTTTTTATTAGTGGCAGCTAATATCCTTACATCCACTTGAATTGGTTTTTTACCCCCAACTCGATAAAACACATTATTTTGAATCGTACGTAATAATTTAGCTTGTAAAGACAGATCTAACTCACCTAATTCATCTAAAACTAAGGTTCCTCCATCAGCTAATTCAAATGTACCAATTTTACCGCCTCTTTTTGCCCCTGTAAAGGCACCTTCTTCATAACCAAAAAATTCACTTTCAAATAAGTGATAAGGTATTGAACTGCAGTTTATTACCACAAAAGGACCGTTTCTTCGAAAACTAGAGTTGTGAATGGCTTGTGCGAATAATTCTTTCCCTGTGCCACTTTCTCCACTTATAATTACTGGGGCATTGGTTTCTGAAGCCTTTTTAGCCATATCTATTACACCTTTTAAAGAAGGGCTGTATCCATAAATATCGTGGAAAGGTTCATTAGATCCTTGGTTGTTATTATGGATTTGTTCTTTTAATTCATTTATATGTGACCTGGCCCGGTACAGATCTAAATTTAAGTTGACCATCTCGGTAATGTCTCTCTCAACAGACACAGCTCCAATCAACTCATCACCTAACCATATCGGTATAGAATTGATCAAAACAAATTTCCCCGGGGCAGGTTGATGGTAGTGTTCCTTAATTGACTCGCCTGTGTTTAATACCCTGAGTAGTACCAGATCATTAAAAAATAACTTTAAATCATTCCCTTCAATATCATTCTTTTTAATGCCATATAAAATTTCAGCTTTTTTATTGAAATAAACAACATTATGGTGTTTATTTGCCATAGTAATGGCTTCACCAGAAGCATCGAGAACACTCTCTAATTGTTTCTTTATCATTTGAAAGCTTTTTTCATAGTTAACTTGAACCATAACTGTACCCCCTATAAGATCCATTGATTTACTATATTACTTCAATTTGAATTCCGCAAGTAAAATATTGGAATCTATAACCTGGACTTTAATTTCCCTGTTTATAAGTTTTAGATGTATCAAACTTAAAAATCTTAAGTGAGATTAATATTTTATTACTATCACCATTAGAATATAACAGCGCCAAAATTAAAAGGAAATATTCAACCTTTTCATTCTATAATATAAAGTGCTACGAGGTATTCCTAGTTGTTTTGCAGCTTCAACTTTATTTCCACCAGTTTTTTTAAGTACTGTCTGTAATAGTTCTGCTTGTACTTTATCAGTCATAGTTTCCATTGTATCAGTTTTGCTATTATAAAATTGCTCTTGATAAGTATTTTGAAGATATTCTGGAAGTAAATCTTTTTTAGCAATACTATCTTCAGATAAGACCACTAGTCTTTCAATGACATTTCGCAGTTCTCGCACGTTCCCAGGCCAACTATATTTTACTAACAAGTTAAGAACTTCTGAACTCAATTCCACAGTTTCTTTACCGTGTACTCTAGATAATTCTTTTAGATAATAATGGACTAATTCAGATATATCCCCTTTTCGTTCTCTCAAAGGTGGGATGTGTAAATTAACTACATTAAGCCTATAAAACAAATCTTCTCTGAATTCACCCATTTCTACCTGTTCACTTAGCTCTTTATTAGTAGCGGTAATCACCCTTACATCAGCATTGATTGGCTTTTGTCCTCCTACTCTATAGAATTCACTATCTTGTAATACCCTGAGCAATTTTGCTTGCATAGTGATATCCATCTCACCGATTTCGTCTAAAAATAAAGTCCCTCCATGAGATAACTCAAATTTGCCAGGTTTTCCTTTCTTTAACGCTCCAGTAAACGCCCCTTCTTCATAACCAAACAGTTCACTTTCAAATAATGAATGTGGAATAGCACTACAATCCACAACTACAAAAGGATTTTTATACCTGGAACTGGACTTGTGAATCGCTTTAGCAAAAAGTTCTTTTCCTGTACCACTTTCACCAGTGATTAAAATTGGAGCTTTTGTAGGTGCTGCTTTTT
>CAZKUS010000185.1:0-4666 GCA_964556025.1 uncultured Clostridia bacterium
ACAATACAGTGAAGACAAGTATTGCTATTGTTATCAGTAACTATATGTGTTAATGCGAACTAGAAGTGGTTATTGTTAGCTTTGGAGTGATTGAACTACAAGAAGGTAAAATGAAGGGATTTGTCTAAATTTGTAGAATAAATAAATTAGATAAGGCGCTATTATATTCTATCAACATGCAACTTCAATTTAACCTATTTTAAAAGTATTTTATTAAACGGATTAGGAGCTCTGACAAGACATTATTTATGGGAGAACGAAAGAGTTAGCTCATAAATAATGAGGTTAGTTGGTAAAGGAAGAAAGGAGAGGGGCGTATGAGAGCTAAATTAGTGGTACCTTTTATGCTTTTGACAATCTTTTTAGGTACAGCCTTAGGGTTAAGTGTTTTTTTAGTTCAAGAAGAAGTACTGGAACCTACAGAAGCTGCAAAAGATACAGAACAGGATGAGAAGGAAAAAGATGAAAAAGGAGAAACAGAAGAAACAGAAGAAACAGAAGAACAGGTGAAAGAAGAACTGGAAGAAGAATTTCAAGAGAACTTGGAGGAAAAGAAAGCTGAACTAGATGATTCCGAAGAAAAGATAGATGAATTACAAAATGAAATAGATGAACTTGAAGATCGGTTGGAGGACGAATCACATCGTGCAGATAATGCACAAGCTAGGATTGAACAAATATTGGAAAATAGAGAAGATAGGGAAGAGCGGGTGGAAAATTTGGTTGGTGCTTATGAACAAATGGAAGGTGAACAAGTTGCAGAGATAGTTGAAGATTTTTCTGAAGAAGAACTGGTAGAAGTCTTAATGGAATTAGCTGCCCCTCAAAGAGCTGAGGTATTATCACAACTGGAAACTGACAGGGCCGAGACAGTCTCTCGAATGCTCCTGGAGTAGAGGAGTGATTAATTTGTCTACACAGTATCAAGAACAGAATCGTAGTGGGATTAAACAATTAATTGATGAACAAATGACAAAAACGCCTTTGCTGCAAATTTTGTACCCTGATGAGCTGGGAAAACTTTTGGAATATTGCCATGATATAACAGGTAAAGCTTCGGTGATCACTAATTGTCAGGGTGAAATCTTGGTAAGTTCTTCATCGGCCAGATTTAATCAAAACTCAGATCCTATCGATATCACTAGTGAGGATAGAGAATATGTGGAGGTCAACTTAGCAGGTCAACATAAAGGGTACTTAGTGTTTTTTGAGTTAGAAAGAAAAGAAGATGTTGGAAAAGACTATAAAATTACAGATCATGTTACTCATTTAATTGATATTTTTACAACTGTAAGTTATGAAAAAATAAAGTATTCCACATTATACAGTTTGTTAAAAACAGCGGTTTCTGCTTTAAATTATCCCTTTTATTTAATCGACGCCGATAAATTTCTGGTGCTTATTGATAACTTAAACGAGATCTCTGATAAAGTGGAGAATAATTCTTGCTGTGAACTGATGAAAAATATTCATCGACAATGTGAACAACACAACAGGGGAAGTTGTCTTGTAGAACAGGTTAAAGATAGTCAAAAATCAGTTATCATTGAGCATAGTTATCAGGATGATTCAGGAAAACTTAAATATTATGAAATAAGTGGATATCCTGTGTTCGATAACTACAATAGTAAAAAAGTGAAATATGTGATCACATATATTATAGATGTTACGGAGAGAAAAGAAAGGGAAAAGTCCCTTTCAAGATTTAAACAGGCTTTGGATAGTTCTCTAGACAGTATTTTTATCGTAGATTATAGCACTTTAAGTTTTGTGGATGTTAACGCGACGGCTTGCAATAAACTCGGTTATACAAAAGAGGACTTACTGCAACTGACTCCTTTTGATATCAAGCCTTATTTTTCAAGAGAAGAGCTAGAAGAAAAGTTTGAAGATTTATTGAATTGTAATATAGATGGTAATTCTAATGGAAATTGTACAGAAATATTTGAGACATACCATCAAAGAAAAGACGGAAGTGTGTACCCTGTTGAAATTACCATTAGATTGACAAATTTTCAAGAAGATTTTGTATTCGTAATTATTGAACGTGATATAACCAAACAAAAAGATACAGAAGAAAAAATGGCAGAATATGCCATGGAACTGGAGTTAAGTAATATTAAGATTGTGGAATTGTATCAAAAATTAGATGAAGAAGTAGATAAAGCTAGGCTGGTTCATGAAAGAACTTTTCCCACTTGTTTTCCAGAACTCGATACTTTGGAATTTTGTGCTCATTATCAAGCAGCTGAAAAATTAGGTGGAGATTTTTATAATGCGATAGATATTGAGGATCATCTAATTTTTTACGTTTCCGATGTAACTGGACATGGTATGGAAGGTGCTATACTCAGTACTTTTATCAAAGAAGCAATTAGTGGATATATTCACTTTTGTCCAAACAAAATAGAACCTAGAAATATTTTGAAATATTTAGATGGAAAATATAGACAAGAGAATTTCCCGGAAGATTATTTTATCAGCATTTTTATGGGAGTGTTAAATTATAACACAGGTGAATTGACTTACAGTAGTGCCGGTTTTCAAGAAGCTCCAAAAGCTAGATTGTCTGATGGTACTATAATCGAATTAATCAGTAAAAGTTTACCGATAACTGCAACGGTTCCCCAATATATGATAGCTTTTGAACAAAAATCAGTGCAGTTGGGTCGTGGTTCAACAATCCTTATAAATTCTGATGGCTTAACAGAACAAATAGGACAAGATCAAAATTTCGGTGAAGTAATTGATAAAACAACAGCAAGTCTAGGACATCTACCTCCAGAAGTACTAATTCACTCTATTAATGAAAGATTTTGTTGTCACAATGGTTCACTGCAAGGTGATGATGATATAACTTTATTGGCAGTACAAATAAAGCCTGAGATAGTTGAACACTATAAATGGGTTTTAGATAGTGACTTTGAAGAGTTAGAACGGATAAATTCCGAAGTATTTTCGATTATCAAGAAATGTGATTGTGATGAGTGTTCATATCATGGAATTCATGAATTAGTTACTAACGCAATAGAACATGGCAATAGATTTCAAAAAGATAAGAAGGTTTATATAGAAATTATTAAAACAGATAAATATTTATTAGTGTCAGTTGAAGATGAAGGGGATGGATTTAATTGGTTAGAGAAAAAAAGTGTTGCCAATGAACTGGATTATGATGGTGAAAGAGGTAGAGGTATCATAATAACTAAACAGTTGTGTAATTTTTTGGTTTACAATTGGAAAGGCAATAAAGCTTATCTAGTTGTTTATCATTAAGTTGTCAGTTAGTATCATTGGTTATCTCTTGTTGAAACTTATTTAGGAGTTGATAAGGTGCAAAACTTAGGTGGCTGTTCTGACAATCAAGTTAATTCTGATACAAATAAAACTAAAATAGATTTGAGCAGTTCAAATCAAATAAATACGGGTTTATTGCTTTCCATTTTGGATCAAGTTAAAGAACTACTTATTTTACTGGATGATGAAAACAAGATTATATACGCCAATTCCCCCCTGTGTAACGAACTGGGGTACAGCTGTTCGGAGCTGTCACAGATACCTGTAAAATATTTGATTGCTACTGAATTAGAAACTTTAGAGATGGAAGGAATCACTCAGATAAATTTGCGGCTTAAGTGCGGTGATAATAAGAAATATCATTATTGTATTAGAAAAATTGGTAGACAAAAACTATTACTTTTAAATCATCTTGAAGAGAACACAGGGCTTGGCCAAAATAAAAGGAATAGATTTGAGAAAGAACTGGAAAATGCCAAAAAGATCCACCAAGCTAACTTACCACAGAAACTCCCTTCCGGACAAGCTTATTCTTGCTCCGCCTTTTTTCGTCCTGCTGAACACTTGGGTGGAGATTATTACGATATATTCAAAGTAGACCACGGTGCTATGGAAGTTTTTTTTGATCATCTGGTTCTAGTTTTAATTGATGTCACTGGTCATGGACTGGACGGAGCTATGATGTCGGGATTTCTAAAAAATACTATTAAAGGATTTTTTACATATAGGCATAGGGAAGGAGTTCCGGTAGACCCTGGCAAAATAATGAGTGATGTTTATGATGAATACAAAAAAGCTGAATACCCTGAAGAGCTTTTTGCCTGTATTTTGATAGGTGTTTGTGACTTTACTACTAACAAATTTGTGTACAACAGCTCTGGGTTTCAATTTCCGGGGAAATTGGTAGATGATAATGGCAAAATTAGTGAAATAGAATTGGGCGGTCTTCCAATTTCAACGGCCATAGATAAGAGTATGTACGATTTTAATAATCAAGAAATTAGCTTCAAATCTGGAGAAAGTTTGTTCCTATCTACTGATGGGTTACTGGAACAAGAAAATGATTGTGATGATAGCTATTTTCATCGGATTTCAAATATATTAGCCACAGCTGACAAAAGTCCTGAAAGTATTTTGAACGAGGTTATTTGCGATTTCGATAGCTGGTTGGGGAATAAAAGCCAGGAAGATGACATCACATGCTTAGCTATTCGTCATAAAAAATATAACAATTAATGGCGCTGTTACATTTTTTTGTTGATAGCAATAAAACTTCAATTTCACTTTAAATGCTAGTTTTGATACATCTAAAATTCTCAAATAGTCGAATCACAGCTTCCTGATCAATTACTCCTCCATGAGTATGATC
>CAZKUS010000186.1:0-4654 GCA_964556025.1 uncultured Clostridia bacterium
AACTGCCTGCTGACCGTTTGGACCTCCCGAATAATCGCTATCTCCTACAATGATTCTACCGCGTAAATAAGTACCTGAGGTTATAATTAACTGCTGACAATTATAATATATTCCCTCTCTAGTAGTAACACCGTCAATTCTTCCGTCCCTAATAGATACGCCTTCCACAGCAGCTTGTTTTAATAACAGGTTATCTTGATTTTCGAGAACTTCTTTCATTCTGTCCTGATATCTCTTCTTATCAGCTTGAGCGCGAAGTGCTTGAACCGCTGGGCCTTTCCCAGTATTTAACATTCTATATTGTATAGCTGTCTCATCAATATTTTTACCCATTTCTCCGCCAAGAGCATCTACTTCCCTAACTATGTGACTTTTAGCAGGCCCTCCTATCGCAGGATTACAAGGCATTAGAGCAATTTGATCTAAATTTAAAGTCAAAAGTAAAGTAGACTTACCGATTCTAGCACTGGCAAGAGCTGCTTCACATCCAGCGTGTCCTGCTCCTATCACAATCACATCATAATTGCCACCAAAAAAACTCACTTTCTTCCCCTCACTTTCCTATACAAAAGTTGGTAAAAATGTTATCGATTAAGTCTTCTGATGCCGATTCACCTGTTATATCTCCCAATTTATCATAAGCCTCTTTAATATCAATCGCAACTAAATCCTCACTCATTTGGTTATGTAAACTTAGCTCCCCACTTTCCAGAGCTTGTTTTGCCATATTCAAAGCATAAAAATGACGGGCATTTGTTATAACCAGCTCTTCTCTCTGCATTACAGTTCCCCCAAAAACTAAATCTGTAATAGCTTGCTCAAGCTTGTCAAGACCTTGTTCTGTTAATGCTGAAATTTTAATTATATATGGATCTGATACTATTTCTTTCATTGTCTGCATACTAACTTGCTCTTCTAGATCAGTTTTATTCAAGACTATTAAAGTATTTTTATCATGTGCTAACTTTAGTAGTTCTAGATCTTCAGAAGTCAGCTCTTGTGAAGAATCAATTACTATTAAAATAATATCCCCTTGTTCCATAGATTTTTTAGTACGTTCTACACCGATTTGTTCAACACGATCAAAAGAGTCTCTTAATCCTGCAGTATCAATAATTTTTAAAGGAATTCCTTGTAAGTTAATAGTTTCTTCCAAAGTATCCCTAGTAGTCCCAGGAATTTCTGTCACAATGGCCCTCTCTTCTCCTAATAACAAATTTAATAAAGAGGATTTACCTACATTAGGACGACCCACAATTACCGTTTTTACACCCTCTCTCATAATTTTACCTTTATTATAGCTATCTAGCAAATTCTGCAAACTTTCCATGGCATTTTCAATAAATCTCTGCAATTGTTCATTACTAGCTACATCAATATCTTCGTCAGGAAAATCAATTTTTGCTTCTAAGTTAGCCATTATTTCCAATAATTTAGTTCTTAAATCTTGTATCTGTTTTTTCAATCTACCTTGTAATTGATTTACTGCTACATTTTTTAAATTCTGTGTTTTAGAGGTTATAATATCCATAACACCCTCAGCTTGAGTCAAATCCAGGCGACCGTTTAAAAAAGCTCTTTTAGTAAACTCACCCGGTTCTGCCGGGCGAACATTTTTTGTAAATAATGTCTGTAGTATTTCTTTAACAGGTATCATTCCACCATGACAATGAATTTCAACAATGTCTTCACAAGTGTAAGTGTACGGCTTATTCATAAACACAACTAAAACCTCATCCAGTACATTCTCCGTATCTGGAGTAATAATATATCCATGATACATTCTCCGGTGCTCGAATCCGTCTTTTGGTGTTTTAGAACTTTTAAAAATCTGTTTAACCACCTTTGAACTTTCAGAACCACTTACCCTAATAACTGCTATACCACCTTCTCCTGGTGGTGTAGATAATGCTGCTATTGTATCTTCACTCAAGATAATCACCTCATACCCATACATTAAACTAGTCACTGTATTTTTTTTTTATTTAACTTTGTGGCTGTTATATTTTGTTACTGATTTTCTATATCTATTAACATTAAATTTAAGTTTGCACGATAACTCTATTATAGTACTCTCATTTAAAAAGCATCCTATAAGAAAACCGCCTGCCAGGCGGTTTTTGCTTAATTAAAGTCTCAATTAAATCAGTTAAAGTTGAATAGTGATAGCAATAAGATTATTAATTCGCTTGTTTGAAAGTTTTAGATATATCAAACTTAATCTACATAAATTACTACTTTACGATTAGGTTCAGTCCCTTCGCTATAAGTAGTAATTCCTGATCGGTCTTGAAGGGTCGTATGAATAATTTTCCTTTCATACCTATTCATGGGTTCTAACACTACTTTTTGCTGTGTCCTTTTTGCTTTTTCTGCTAAATTTTCTGCCAAACGCTGTAATGTTTCTTTCCGATTTTCTCTATAATTTTCAGCATCTAAAATAACATAAAAATCCGATCCTTTTAATTGTTGGTTTAAATATAAATTAGTTAAGAATTGAATAGAGTCTAAAGTCTGTCCTCTTTTACCTATTACTATATTCATATTCTTACCGGTTATTTCTAAACTAATTTCCCTAGATTGATGAGATTTCAATTCTACTGTTGCAGGTATTTTCATTTTATCCAAAAGACCTTCTAAATACTCACTTGCAAGTTCAACTGGATCATACTTTTTAGTAACTTTAACTTTAGCCGGTTTTACACCTATAATACCCAGTAGACCATTTGTGGGCTCTTCAAGCACTGTGATTTCAGCCTGATTACGCTCAATCCCAAGTTCTTCCAGACCTTTTTCCATAGCCTCTTCAGTTGTTTTACCAGTAACTTCCACCTGGTTCATTATTACTTAGCTCCCCCTTCTGTTTGGGTCTTTGGTTTTCTTTTAAACAATAAGTGAGCAATCAATGAAAAAATGTTACCAACAACAAAATATAAAGGAAGCCCTGCTGGAAGAGTTGCACTAATGAAAATCAACATAAAAGGCATAATCATCATAATAGATGAATTAGATTGACTGGTCATAGTTAGCTTTTGTTGTAGAAATGTTGTTAAACCTGCTAACAGGGGTAAGATATACAAAGGATCAGGAGCACTCAAATTTACACCCATAAAATAAGGATCCACATCTCCTAAGAATCTTTGATAATCATGTAAAAGTCTAAACATGGCAATCAATACAGGCATTTGGACAATTAGAGGTAAACAGCCTGCTGCTGGATTAACTTTATGCTCTTTCCATAATTCCATTGTTTTTTTATTTAAAGTTTCTTTATCATCTTTATACTTTTCTTGTAATTTTTTAAGTTCTGGCTGCAATTCTTGCATTTTATTGGTAGACTGCATTTGTTTGGCCATTAATGGAAAAGTGAGAGCTCTAATTCCTATTGTTAAAATTACTATAGCAAGTCCGTAATTTCCTGTTAAGTCATAAAAAAACGCTAATATACTAGCTAGTACTTCAATTATTGGGTCTAACATAAACTTCCTCCTTTTTATCCTTCAAAATAACAGACATAATTTTAAATCTAATATTCTAGGCAGTAATTCTCAAATATTAGAGAACATAATTAATATTTCTAATCAAGGCTGTGTTAAAATTGAATGTTGATAACTATAATCTTCGATTTAACTTAAAATCTTTTAGGTTGGTACATCTTAACAATTATAAATAAGAAAATATTTTAAACTTATATAATACCCACACAATTTATTTTTATAATACTTTATAATCAATCTACAGGATCATAACCACCTGTATTAAAAGGATGGCATTTACTTATTCGTTTAATAGCCTTTAATCCACCTCGCAAAACTCCAAACTTTTTCACTGATTCAATGGCATATTGAGAACAAGTAGGCATAAATCGGCATGATTTAGGCAGGATGGGAGAGATTATTTTTTGATATGTTATAATTATACCAATTATCAGAGACTTCATGATTAACACCTACTAATCAGTACTAAATAGTACTGATATTAAAACAATTCTAACCACACTAAATATTCTTTTCTAAATCATATCACATTTTTGTGTAATAATTTAGACTTTTTTATCAATCTGAGAAAATCTTTTTCACATGTCGCAAAATCTAAATCATTTGCTCTAAATCTAGCTAATAAAATCATATCATAGCCCTGCTTTAATTCAGGATTCTTTAATCGATATACTTCGCGTAACAGGCGTTTTACTCTATTTCTAGTCACACTGTTGCCTACTTTTTTCCCCACAGAAAACCCAACACGATTTACATTTAATGAATTCGGCAATAAAAATAACACAATATGCTTAGTGGCATAAGATTTTCCATATCTAAACACACGACGAAACT
The DNA here is from genome assembly GCA_964556025.1 of uncultured Clostridia bacterium. Taxonomy (GTDB): domain Bacteria; phylum Bacillota; class Natranaerobiia; order Natranaerobiales; family Natranaerobiaceae; genus Natranaerobius. The sequence continues at coordinate 4,332 of CAZKUS010000186.1, forward strand.
GATAAGTTTTTTTTAGAGTGATTAACTGGGACATATACAAAAACCCCTTCGCATATAACAGTGCTTAATTCCTACCAAATTTAGGGCTAAACAACTACAGAAAGGTAGAAAAGGCCACATATAAGCGGCCTTTAAGCAGAAAGTTTTTTTCTACCTTTTCTTTTCCTATTACGAAGGATATTTCGCCCCGATTTAGTCTTCATTCGCTTCCTAAAACCATGTTCTTTTTTTCGTTGTCGCTTTTTTGGTTGAAAAGTGCGTTTCATTATAACACCTCCTATGCTTAACTACAAAGGAAAGCCAGAATACTAAAATAATTATAG
>CAZKUS010000187.1:0-4572 GCA_964556025.1 uncultured Clostridia bacterium
TTTTTGGGATAGATTTCCTTTACTGGTTTTCTAAGCCCTGCTGAGCTAACTTCTATACATAAATTATTTTCACTGATTTTCTCAATTGCTGTTTCTATCATTTTAACTGTACTGTCAGAATACTTTTTAGGTTCATGTCCGAAAACTTTTATTACATCAAAATGAGCTACAATATCAAATAAACCCGATTCAGCCATTTTAGCCATAGTGCTGAAGTAATGATAGTAGACACTATCAACATCTTTTGAATCCCATAAATGCTTCATTTCAGCCACATCGAAACTCCAATTATCTAACCAGTGAATAGAGCCGATGACATAGTCAAATTTGTATTGGTCGATAAATTTATCAAGTTGTGTTTCAATTTCTGGGAAATAATCCAATTCAATGCTTTTTTTAATCCCACCCCATTTGTCACTTGACTTACCTAACAGATCTAAATATTGGTCAATGCTTTCGGTTTGTCGGTTTTTAAACCAATTATTATAGTAAAAATGGCTGGTTTCTTTGAATTTGTATCCATGCTCTGTGAAACCTAGTTCAGCTATACCTCGTTCCTTAGCTGTCTGTAGAAATTCAGTTACCCAATCTAGAGAATAGGGACCATTTTCTAAATGTATATGGTAGTCTATTAACATAGATCTAACACCTACTTTTTTGAAACTTTTTCATAAATTCCGCTAAAACTTCTGCGCCTTCAATACTCATACCATTATACAATGAAGCTCTTATTCCTCCTACAGATCTATGTCCCTTTAAACCTATCAGTCCATTGTTTTCTGCTTCAGTGAGAAAAGATTGTTCAAGCTCCGGATCGGAGAGAGTGAATGTTATATTCATAGTGGATCTGCTGTCTGTTTCCGCATGTCCCTGGTAAAACCCATGGCTTTGGTCAATAACATCGTAGATCAAGTTTGATTTCTGTCTATTAATGTTTTCCATTTCTGTAACTCCTCCGAGATTCGCAATCCACTTTAAAACTAAATAAAGTACATATATATTGAATGTTGGGGGAGTGTTGTACAGAGAGCTTTTATCTATATGGGTATTATAGTTAAGCATAGAATTTTTGGTTGTTACAGCATTTTCTAAAAGTTTTTTGTTAATAATTACAACAGTGACTCCAGCAGGTCCTAAATTTTTCTGTGCTCCAGCATAAATTAATCCAAATTTTTTGGAGTTTATAGCTCTGGATAAGATATCTGATGACATATCTGCAATTAAAGTTTTATCTTGTTCGATTAAACTTTCCCAAGTAGATAGGTCTTGCCATTGGGTACCGTAGATAGTATTATTTGTAGTTATATGAACATAAGCAGGGCTATTACTCAAAGTAATTTCATCTTTATTTGGAATACGGTTGTGATTCAACTTTTTAGTAGAAGCAGCTACATTTACATTTCCTATTTGTGCTGCTTCATCGTGTGCTTTTTCAGACCATCTACCTGTGAGTACATAGTCAGCTACTTTGCCAGAAGCTAAAAAATTCATAGGGATCATATGAAATTGTGAACTTGCTCCACCTTGCAAAAAAAGCACTTTGTAATCATCATCAAGATTGAGTAGATCTTTGAATAACATCTCAGCATCTTTTAATAATGATTCTACTTGATTAGAACGGTGGCTCATTTCTAGAATTGACATACCTGTATTACTAAAATCTAACATCTCATTTTTTACCTGTTGTAAAACTTCGTCTGGCAATACAGCCGGTCCTGGGTTAAAATTATATATTTTCTCTTTAGTCATTTTAAAGTCAGCTCCTTAGAAACATAATCGCTTAGTAATATAAATAAGTAATAAATAAACTAGCTAATCATAGGCTATAGGGTGATCATTGTAGCACTACTGATACTATCAATGGTTTGTATTTGTTCTACTACTTTTTTAGGGACATTCTCATCAACTGATAATACCATCATAGCGTCTCCACCTATTGATTTACGGCCAACCTGCATTGTTGCTATGTTTATATCATGTTCACCTAATATTGAACTAACTTTAGCTATCATGCCTGGTTGGTCAGTATGTCCGATAAGTAAATTATAGCCTTCTGGAATCATATCGATATCATAACCATTGACATTGACAATTCGAGCGTCTTTTTTACTGTAAACAGAAACTTTAACTTCATTGAAGTGGTCTCCATTGTAAACGCGTAAGATAATTAAATTACTGTAATCATTTATTTGTCGATGATATGTCTCTCGAATTTCGATACCTCGTTCCTCTATGACCTGATATGCGTTAACGATGTTTATATTTTCTTGCAAAATTCTGTTAAACAGGCCTTTCGCTGCAGAGGAAGTGACTAGCTGAGTTTGATGTTCTGTTATATCACCGTAATACAACATTTCTATTTTATCTATGTTTCCATTTTTATATTGAGAGTAAAAATCCCCCATTTTTTCAGCTATTCTAACAAAGGGATTGATATAGTTCCACTCATCAGAAGTAACGGGTTTCATATTTACTGCATTTTTAATATTTCCGTATTTCAAGAGTCCCAAGACAGAATTTGCTAAGTCGATAGCCACATTTATTTGAGCTTCTGCTGTCGATGCTGCTAGATGAGGGGTGACGACTACATTATCTAATTCAAATAATTTATGCTCTTTTGGAGGTTCTGTTTCAAATACATCCAAAGCCGCCCCCGCTACTTTACCATCATATAAAGCATCATGTAGAGCATCTTCATCGACAATTCCACCTCGAGCACAATTGATAATTCTCACGCCATCTTTCATTTTTGCTATTTGTTCTCTATCGATTAAATACTTGGTTCGTTCTGAAAAGGGGACATGGATAGTAATGTAGTCGGATTCCTTGATTAGTGTCTCAAGATCCACTTCGTTAACTTCAATGTTTAATCCTGTTTCCTTTAGATAAGGATCGTATACTAGTACTTTCATACCCATACTTTTAAGTCTTTTAGCAACTTCGGCTCCTATTTTACCCAGGCCTATAATTCCAACAACCTTGTCTTTTACCTCAACTCCAGTGTACTTTTTTCGCTCCCAATTACCGTTTTTTAGTGAGTAATTACTGCTGGGGATGTTTCTAGACAAAGATAAAATCATTGCTACTGTATGTTCTGCAGCTGATATGGTATTGCCACCTGGGGTATTAATAACTAAAATTCCTCTGCGAGTAGCAGCTTGGGTATCTATGTTATCTACACCAACACCGGCTCTACCGATAACTTTTAATTTATCAGCTGAGTTAATCACTTTTTCCGTTACTTGCGTTCCACTTCTTACGATTAGCGCATCGTGATCTTTGATTTTTTCTGAAAGCTCAGCCTCTGTTAAACCAGTTGCTTGAGTTACTTCAAACTCTTGTTGCAAAATATTAATACCTTGTTCCGATACTTTGTCAGTTACTAATACTTTCATAATAATTATACTCCTCCTCTGATATCCAAAAATTAGTAGTGTGTAAAATAAAAAAGTCAAGGATGTAGCTCTTGCTTTTCATCTAACTTTAGCATGGTAAATTAATAAATTATACTAATTATAGAGTAGACCCTAGCTGGAAGTCAATAGAACAGAAATATTCACAAATTTTTAATAGTTAATCTCATTGTTTTAATTGTGTAATTACAACTTCTAGAATAGTTATACATACTAGTGAAAAAATAATGTTACAACCATTTAAAACTGAAAGGAGTTTACTATATGTGTGGTATTATTGCTGTGTATGATAAAGAAGGCAAAGAACAAAAGCATTTATCAGATATGCTAAATAGATTAACGCATAGAGGCCCTGATGAAGAAGAATTGTGTAGATATAAAACAATGTATTTGGGACATAAACGACTGTCAATAATAGGTCCAAGTAAAGGCCATCAACCAATCTCTAATGAAACTGACGATATTCATTTAGTTGTAAATGGTGAAATTTACAACTATCAAGAGATAAAAAATAATTTAACAGATCACAATTTCTCTACATTGTCTGATAGTGAAGTGATTATTCATTTATACGAACAGAAAGGAGTTGATTGTGTCTATGATTTAGATGGTATGTTTGCTTTTGTGCTTTCTGATAATGAAAAACCTTTTGTAGCTCGGGATACACTTGGTATAAAACCTCTATACTATGCAGAAGAGGGTGGAGGCCTATTTTTTGCTTCTGAAATGAAATCTCTAACTAGTTTTGTTAATGAAGTTAAAGAATTTCCTCCAGGACATTACTTCACACCTGATTTAGGTTTTCAAGAATTCAGAAAAATAGAAGCTTCTTTTCAAGATGCTCAACAATACAGAAATACCAGTTCAGATCAAATAGCCGAAGGTATTCGTCATAGATTAGAGCAAGCGGTCAAAAAACGTTTGATGGCTGATGTTCCAGTAGGAGTTTTTTTAAGTGGAGGACTGGACAGTAGTTTAGTAGCTGCTTTGGCTCAAAAACAAAGTGAAAATAAACACTTAAAATCATTTTGTGTTGGAATGAAAGGAGGTTAAAACAGCTTAAAAATATCTACACATTTCTTTACTTTTCTTAACAATTATGACATAATAACTATAAAAGAGAGGTGGTTATTATGTCACAATTTTATTCTGTAGGTGA
>CAZKUS010000188.1:0-3007 GCA_964556025.1 uncultured Clostridia bacterium
AAAGCGAGCGGAACCCCACACCAATGCTTTTTTTAATTTCTCGGGAAAATCTCTGTGAATTGCTTCGGCAAAGTCTAGTACATTACTACCTTTTCGAAGTATAAATGGGTTTTCAGTGTCTGCTGGTTTCCCAGCTGGTTTACCATATACTCTAATAACTTCTAAAATATTGAATAATTGTTCACGCAGTTCTTCTATACCAGTGCCATCAGTGGAAGCACAGTATACCTTAGTTTCAGGCATGAAATCTGTTATGAGTTCGAGATTGTCTTGAGCTTGTGGAATATCTACTTTCATCGCCACTGTTAAAAAAGGAGTAGGAGCAACTATTTCTTCTTCCTCTTCGGATAAATCGATTACCCCCTTGTCTTGTAACACTTCCAAACATCCTTCTATTTGTTCTAAACAGTCATCAGAAGCAGCATCGATAACTAGCAATACTGCATCAGCATTTCTAATGGTACCGATCAGTTCTGATGGGATGTCTTCACTCATTATAGGTGGAGTGTCTACTAACTGTACCCAAGTATCTTTATAGGGCATCATACCTGCTATGGGAAGAGCAGTAGTATACGGGTAGTCCGCTACCTTTGTTTTAGCACGAGTAAAAGTCGAGATTAAAGAAGATTTACCACTGTTTGGGTAACCGACTAAAACTATTTGTCCAGCTCCTTGTTTTTCTACATGATATGGATTATAAGTGCTTTTCCCTGTATTTTTTTTCTTATCCTCTTCCTCTCTCAGTCGAGCCATCCTTTTTTTTATATCTGCCTGTAGCTTTTCTGTACCTTTATGTTTGGGAATTTCTTTTAACATATTTTCTAAAGCTGCCATTTTATCTTCTGGAGTTGTAGCTTTTTTATAAGCTTCCAGAGCTTCATAATATTGTGGTGTTAAATTTGCGGGCATCTATATCCCTCCCATTTTATACCTCTGCCAAGCTAAAGTAAGGAAGTTAATGATTGGATTTTGTTTCTTTGGAACTATTTAAAAAAGGTTGATACATCATAATAGCGTGATTTTCTGTTACAAATTCTTCAGTGAGCAATTCACCTTGAAGATTATAGATATTACGGTAAATCGTGTTGTGTCGAATGTGTCCACCCCAGTATTCATGGGTGATCCAATGATCTTTTTCATAGACTTCATAACTGTGACAGGGTTCTATATCACTTCTCCATTCACCAACCAAGTGATCATCTGTGAGATAGACGATTAATTGAAATGTTTGTTCTGTATTATTGTATATTTGTAGATCAATATAATTGTAAGCACAGGTAGCTCCACTTCCAAAAGGTAGTCTCCGGTTAGAATCAGGAAACACATCATAGCTATGTCTGTACCTTTCAGTAACAGTCAAAGGTGTGTGGAGTGTCATCCAATAAATTAGATTAGACAGTTGGCATAGTCCACCGCCTATTCCAGTAGTTACCTTACCACTATTTAACATCATCCCTTCTTTATAACCTTTTATTCGTGTAGTTTTGCCGATTAGTCTCCAATATGAAAAAGTTTCTCCCGGGTTAATTACTATTTTATTCAATTTTTTTACAGCTATCTGTAAGTTTGTTACTTTATTGTACTGGAGCCACATATCAACTTGACTTAATTCTCTAATCAGAGGGGGTTTATGTTGAAATACTAGATAATCCAATTCAGTATTTTTACGCGTTTTAGCCCAGTTGATTGAACTGAAATACCATTGAAAGTACCTTTTGAACTGATAGTATAATTTACCTAGGAAAACTCTAAATTTTGATCTAGTTATTGGTTTATCCATAAAGTCCTCCATTTTACCTTACTTACTAGTTATTTATTACTGTGAACATTACTCATGAATTTTTCTACATTAATGATAAATCGCTCGTGCTTTCCTTCACCTATTTTGGTATTACTATCATATGCTTCAACTGAAAAAGATAATTTTTTACCATCTACTTCTTCTAAAACTGCTTTAATTTTTACCTGATCACCTACAGGGGTGGGAGCTAAATGTTTTATATTCACTGAAGTTCCCACTGTATCTTTCCCTGATTCAAGTTCAGGTGCTACTAGCCTCAGTGCTGCTTCTTCCATGAACGCTATCATGGCAGGTGTTGCCAGTACATCTACTGCACCACTTCCAAAAGACATGGCAGAATACTCCTTAGTTACTTTCTTAGTAATTTCATTTGAAATTCCTGTTTTCATGATTATCATCCTTTCTTTTTGGTTGTATTAAGGTTGAATGTTGATAGAATACAACAGTGCCTTCTTTTTAATATGTTCTTTTCTAACTATGAATTCTGTATTTATAGTTTATTTCCCTGCATTTAAATTATTAACTCGGTTAAAAATGAATTTTGATAGCATTAACATTTCAATTGAACAAATTATGCGGGTTTTTCAATCCAATACAATTTAACAAGCAAACAGGTGAATTAAAGCCAAATGCATAAATCAGGTCCCTGTCCTTGGACAGAGACCTGTAAAATCAAATATTCAAATTTAGTTATCTGTTACAACTACTCTTGATATTCTTTAAGTTCCCATTCATGCACATTCCAAGCAAATTCTTGCCATGCACTTGGTTCAAAGTTTTCGACTCGATCATTTACTGACCAGAGATCAAGTGCGCTGTACACGAATATATACGGGAGATCTTCATTGAATATTAATGCCAATTCTTGATAAATTTCTGCCCGTTCATCTTGATCAAATGTTCTAATACCATCGGCCATTAGTTCTTCTGCTTCTTCATTATGGTAATATCCCATATTCCACCCATCATCAGCATACTGTTCGCTGAAAATATTGCTCGGATCAGGGTCAGTAGCCAAACTCCACCCCATGTTCCATATATCGACATTACCTCTTTCTTCTACATTTACTCTGTCAACCAAAGTATTGAATTCATAAGTGTCTATTTCTATCTCTACACCAAGTTCAGGCCATTGTTCTAAAGCTAGAGTCGTTAAATGTTCTGACCATTCATTATCGGCAATAGTCTCCCAGACAAAGCTTAAAC
>CAZKUS010000188.1:3107-4567 GCA_964556025.1 uncultured Clostridia bacterium
GTTAAATGTTCTGACCATTCATTATCGGCAATAGTCTCCCAGACAAAGCTTAAACGCTCACCATCTTGATTATAACGATATTCTTCATCATCGTCCCATTCATAACCGGCTTCTTCTAACAATTCATGGGCTGTGTCTATGTCGTATGAGTAATAGTTCAGATCATCTTCATCCGGATAAGCCCAAGACACTGGTGAAAATGGAGTTACTATCGGTTGTGCCAGTTCATCTCCGTATAATCCTTCAATAAAGGCCTCTACATCAAGGCCATAAGCCAGTGCCTGCCTGACTTCTTGATGCTCAAGATGTTCATTTGTGTGGTTAAGTCCAATATAAGAGTAAGAGTTATCTAAGAAGGTGATTTGCTCTTGATGGTCCTCTTCTTCCAATAATTCGTAATTCTCAGGTGTGGAAGAAACTGCTACAATGTCGGCTTCTGCGGTTTCTACCATGGGGACTTGCTGTTCGGTTTCAATTTCTTCATAGATTATTCTATCTATATTAGGGGCTCCCAATTTGTAATCATCGAAGGCTTCAACAATAGCATGCTCATCAGGACTGTACTCTTCAAACTTGAATGGTCCACTTCCCAGAGGTTCATCGGTCAAATCATGAAGCTCGTCGTAATCGTCAAATTCATAATAGTGTTTAGGCATAGCGTAAGTGGAGTAATCAAATATATCTCCGGCATCGGGTTCCTGTGATTTTACAACTAAAGTATATTCATCTTCTACTGTAACGCCTTCTAATTTATCAGTTTCCCCATCTCTGTACTCATCTACTCCTACTATATTATCCGACCAGCTAGCTCTAGGTCCATCGTAATCTGGATGGGCAGTGGTTTCTAAAGTAAACGCAAAATCCTCTGCAGTTATTTCTTCGCCGTCGTGGAATTTCCACCCCTCTTCGATATAAAATGTGTATTCTAATCCATCATCAGATATTTTATAATCTTCAGCTATGGCTCTTTGCCCAGTCGTGAGCTCACCGTTTTCATCAACACTCAATAAAGTGTCAAACATCATTCCCATAACCCAAGCATCATAAGCTGTTGAATATAGTGCCGGGTTGAAGATTCCGTCTAAATCAGGACCACCTATGACTAATTCATTCGGACGTTCTACAGCCGGATTGTCTACAACTGTTTCTTTCTCTTCTTCGGTTTCTTCTACTTCTTCTTTAACCTCGTCAGGTGGTCCACAACTTGCAAATATCATGATACCAAAGACTAACAACACTACAACCATCAACAATTTTTTGTTGTTCATAAAATCCCCCTCAATAAAAGAATTACCACACCCCATACCAATGAGATCAGATAAAAATTTCTAAATTTCCTTTTTAGATGATATCACCTCCTGTAATTGGAACTATAATAAAACTAATATTTCTAGCTGCATTTAAATCTGAGTGAATTCTATTGCCACATTCACAAGTATAAAAATTACTTCTACGATTAG
>CAZKUS010000189.1:0-4566 GCA_964556025.1 uncultured Clostridia bacterium
ATGTATCAAAACAAGCATCTAGAGTGAAATTGAAATTTTATTGCTATCAACAACATGATATAATAATACTAAATAAAAAAATCCCTCGCCCATCCAGGACGAAAGGATCACTTCCGCGTTACCACCCGGTTTGGCCCTAAGGCCCCCTCAAATGATAACGGTTTCTGCCGTTCCGCTCTACAATAACCGAGACGGGTTCGAGAACCTTTTTTGGTAGAGGCCTTTCAGCCGCGGACCTCCTCTCTATTAACCTCAGGTTGAACTCTACTATTTCCCGGCACAGCGAAATATTATGTAGACTTTTGTAGTATTATAGCATAACTACTGAATAGGGTCAATTTTGTTTAATTTTAAGTTGATAGCGATAAAAATTCAACTTATACAGGCCTAAACTTAATTTTCCAGCAGGTTTTAACCGAATAATCAAGAATATATTGATGACAGAGTTAGACAAAATCCAGGGAGGTAATAGTATTGTTGACGAAAATTCCAGTACAAAAAAAATCAACCAAAAGTTCACTACTCATCAAACTGTTCTTTGTTATTAGCTTGATTGCAATTTTAGGTGTAACAGCGTGTACTAACCAACAAGTAACAGAAGATAGCAAACAAGGAAAAACTGAAGATGAAAAACAGGAAGAGAAAAACAAAGAGTCTGTTGCTAATAATGATAAACAAGAAGATAAGAAAGAAAAAGAACAAGACGAACAGAAAGATGAAATCGATTATCAAGAAGTACAGCCCAATGAACTAGGCGATGTCATGATATTGATGTATCATCGGATCGGTGATGAAGAAGATGATTGGGAAAGAACCAGGGAGAATTTTAGAGAAGATTTAGAAAGATTATATGAAAAAGACTATCGTTTAGTTAATTTAATGGATGTAGTAGAAGGAGAAATAGATTTACCCGCTGGTAAAACACCCGTAGTATTGACTTTTGATGACGCTACCTCAGGTCAGTTTGGTTATAAAGAAAAAGATGGAGAACAAGTTATCGACCCTGACACGGCAGTAGGTATTATTATGGATATGAAAGAAGAATATGAAGATTTTACTGTGGGTGGTACGTTTTATGTAAATTACTTACCGGTTCCCTTTAGAGACCAAGATCTATATGAAGATAAAATTGCCCACCTAGATGAATTGGGCTTTGAGATAGGTAACCATGGTTACAACCATCTCAACTTACAAGACCTAGATGCTGAAGAAATTCAAAAAGAATTAGCTTTACCCCATAAATACACTGAAGAAATCATCTCTGACTACAATATTGAAAGTCATGCCTTGGCTTTTGGTGCTTGGCCTGGAGATGACAGTCAAGAAGAGTATGTATACGAAGGGGAATATGATGGTATTACTTATGAACATGAAGCTATTTTAAATGTCGGTGCAGAACCGGCTCATTCACCTTTTCACAGTGAATTTGACCCTTTAGACCTTCCCAGAGTCCGGGCGGACCAAGACGGTATGGATCAGTGGTTAGGATATTATGAAGACAATCCCCATAAAAGATACGTATCAGATGGACGCACTGATACTATCACAGTTCCAGAAGAGTTGGAAGATGAATTGGACCAAGAATTTTTAGAATATGAGCAATGGGAAATCACAACATATTCTATTAATGGCAATGACGAAAACGGAGACGAGTAAACTATAACAGCACTTTGTGAACAAGGCTGTGTTAAAGTTGAATTATTTTCAAGTACTCATATCACAGTTAGGGTATGATAAAATATAAATGGATAATCAATCACTATCAAGCACTATTAGGAGTGAATAGCTGTGGCTTCATTTAATACAAATTATCCTAAAAGTGATGGTCAAACTCAAATTGCTCTAATAGGTGCTGGTCATCGAGGCAGAAATATTTACGGTCAACATATCAAAAAGAACTGTCCAGAGTTGGAGATTTCTGCTATCGTTGAACCTAATCCTATCAAAAGGAAACTAGCAGGGCGTGAACACAAAGTCCCCTCACATCTTCAGTTTAAGTCCTATCAACAGCTTTTCGACTACGATGCAGACGTAGACGTAGTTATGATAACCACAATGGACCATGAACACTATCAGCCAGCCATGGCCAGTATGTCAAGGGATTATAAAATACTGTTGGAAAAACCTATCACTCCAAATTTTGAACAATTACGCGATATTGTCCAAAAAGCTAATAGAACAGAGTCCGATATGTTAATAGCCCATGTACTAAGGTATACGCCTTTTTACCGTAAGTTAAAGCAGTTGTTGGTAAATGGCGAAATAGGAAAAATTCGCAGTATTAAGCATTCTGAAAATGTTGGGTACTATCATTTCGTGCACAGTTATGTTAGAGGTAACTGGAAAAATGAAACTGTTTCAGCACCACTTTTTCTTGCAAAAAGTTCTCATGATTTTGATCTGTTCACATGGTTATTAGATAGCAATTGTAAGAGGGTATATGCCCAGGGAGAACAGCAATACTTCATATCAGACAATCACCCTCAAGGAGCTGGCAAAAGATGCTTCCACTGTCAGGTAGAACATAATTGTCCCTATTCTGCCCGACATATTTATTTAGATAAGGAATTGCCATGGCCGCAAGATGTGATTGCTTCCATGCCTCCTCGCTATCAACGTTACTTAGGAGTTAGATTTACTAACTTAGGACATTGTGTTTATCTGTGTGATAATACCATGCCCGAAGTGTTAACTGCTTCTTTAGAATACGAGAACAATGTTCAAGTAAATTTCACTTTAACCGGACTATCTAGTGAAATGAATAGATTGACTACAATTTACGGAGATCTGGGAGAAATAAGAGCAGATTTTGCTAAGGGGATAATAACAATTCTCCCCTTTCGCGGAAAAAGGGAGACTATACAAGTAGATCCAGGTAAAGGTGCACACGGTGGTGGTGATTTAGGGCTTATGGAGCACTTACGAGCTTTTATTCAAGGAGAATGCCACCAAGACACCTCTACTCTAGAGCAATCGATCGAAAGTCATGTCACTGCTCTAGCAGCAGAAGAATCCCGCATTTCAGGAGAGCCAGTTTATTTAAGCAAATACTGGCGAGAATTAAATTAATACTCACTCATAAGGGCAGCACTTTATATTAGGTTCAGTTTAACTTGAATGTTAATAGCAATAAACAACAGAATATAACAGACTTTATATTAACTAATTTTAAATACAAACAAAAGGTAGCTTCTGTTTAATCACTTTTATATGTAGAGGAAAACTAGGGCCGACTTCCCCATCTATAACACTTATCATATCATTTTCAGAAGTATTCAAATACAACTCATCAGTTTGGAAGTAAGTTACTCTATGATCTTCAATATGATGGCCATTGAGAATTTTGGGAAATAGAGTGGCTAAAGACAGTAAAGAACTGGACTCTTTTAGAATCACAACATCCAAAAGTCCATCTCTCAAAGAGGAGTCCGGAGCTAAGTTTGGGAAACCACCTGCCCCTCTCCCATTTAGAGCTAAAAGTAAGTACCCTTCTATCTGGTTTTCTTGGGTACTCTGGTTTTCACTAATAAAAAATGAAATTGGCTTGTATTGAGTAATTCGCTTGAGAGCAGCAAACCAATAAGCCCACATCCCTATTTTTTGTTTTAATTCAGGATCCGCTTGATAGGCCACATCAGCAAACAGCCCAGTACCTAATACATTAATAAAATAACTTTCATTGGCTTTTGCTACATCGAGAAACATGGTATTAGTACTGTTATTTTCCAAGTTTGACATAATATCTGAAGCATCAATCTCTTTGCCATACAGATGTCTAGAAAAGTCATTTGCTGTCCCTGAAGGATATGGAATAACCGGTGGTAATTGATCCTCTAGAGGAGCTAAATAGTTAACTACAGTATTCAATGTACCATCACCACCGAAGGATATAAGCCACGAAACCTTGGGTAAAAGTGAATATAATCTTTCTTGAAAACAGTCATCTGTTATGGACAAGTTAGATACTAAATAACCATGGTGTTCAATTTCTAAAATTAAATTATTTAAACTGTCTTTAGCTGCGTGACCAGCTTTTTGATTATAAATTATTAAAAACAAAATATAGCCCTCCTGTTTTCCTTGGAAAAGTTATGTTAAAATTGAGTAAAAATCCAATTGGGTAGGTGAATTGTTTTGGAATTTATGATTATAGGTTTAATAATATTATTTGTCATTATATACTTTATTCGCCAAAAAGGCGCTCCTTCCTCTAAAACTGATCAAATGAGAGAAAAATGTAAATCCTTATTAAACCTTCCGCCTGATGAGGCAGAGGCCACTTTAGAAAGACTATTAAAAAGACAAAAAGAAAAGAATCCAGGTAAATCAGAAGAGTGGTACTTAGATAAGATTATGTACGATCTAGAAAAAGACAAGTAATATTCGATTTCACTTAAATTTTGTGTCATTTAAAATAAGGCTCATTTAAAGTTAAATGTTGATAGCAATAAAACTTCAAGTGAACGTATTATGCTGTTTTGATAATACATCTTAATGAGCAAATAGGAGAATCACAGCCAAATAACAGGAAGTTATTTGCTGATCATACTCATGGAGGAGTAATTG
>CAZKUS010000190.1:0-4507 GCA_964556025.1 uncultured Clostridia bacterium
ATATACATAATTGTTTAGATATGTTTGGGTTTTTAGTAAGCTGCTTGAACCTCCCCTTGAACAGTAAAATCATAGCCAAATATATCCTTCATCATTATATTTCGACATAAGGTGGCATCAGTCCTTTAATTTAGCTAGTTATTGTCTTTAGAATGTAGATAAACAAGCTTCTTTTCTGATACTTATGTTATGGCTTTGTTCTATTCTGTTGTTGATAGCAATAAAACTGCAATTTCACTCTTAGTTTTATATCTCGTCTAAGATTAGTGGTGATAAGGCTCATTATTATTAATCTTAGCAGCTCTATACAATTGCTCTACTAAGATCAGTCGCATTAATTGATGAGGAAAAGTAAGCTTAGAAAAGGATAGAAGTAAATCGCTTTTTTGCCTTAATCTATTTGCTATTCCCAATGTACCACCAATAACAAAAGTAAATTTACTATTACCCATAAGCATTTTTTGTTGTAGATAATCTGCAAATTGTTCTGAAGTAAATTGTTTCCCCTTAGGATCCAAAACAATCAAATGGCTGTTTGTAGATAAGGTTGATTCAATTCTATCTGCTTCTTGTTCTGTGACTTTTTCAATTTCAGCTTGATGTAAGTTAGATGGTAGTGGAGAATCTTTTACTTCAGAAATCGTCAGTTTAGCATAAGAGCCTAATCTTTTTAAATATTCTTCCACACCTCTTACTAGATATTTTTCTTTTAACTTACCCACAGTTATAAGTTGAATTTTCATATTTGATCCCCTCCTACGAAACAAACACCGGGCTTCTGCCCGGTGTTTGTCGATTAATCTAGTTGTCATTATGGAAATTCTGGTGACGGTTCCATTTCAGGCTGTTCTTCTATCTCAGGTTCCAGATCTTCGGGTTGACTGTCTAGAATCATATCTAAGCTCATTTCTTCTCCATTTCTATAAACAGTAAGTTCTACTGTATCTCCCACATCATAATCATCTCTTATATTTCTCAGTTTAGCTAAACTGTCAATTTCATTTTCCTCAAATTCAAGAAGAATGTCTCCACTCTCCAAACCAGCTTCTGCCGCAGGGCTATTAGGCTCTATCTCAGCTACATACGCTCCGTAATCAACTGGTAGATCAAAAATATCAGCAATATAAGGGTCAATTTCCTGAATCACTACACCCAACCAAGGTCTCTCTACATAGCCATGATCTATCAACTCACTGACAATCTCCTCTACTCTATTACTAGGTAAGGCAAATCCCATTCCCTCTACAGCTATATCTCCTATTTTTACACTATTTATTCCCACAACTTCTCCTAAAGCATTAACTAAGGGACCTCCACTGTTACCTGGATTGATTGCTGCATCAGTTTGAATCAGATCAATGTAATCTTCACCAACCATAAGTTGACGGTCAGTGGCGCTAATTACTCCAGAGGTAACAGATTGTTGAAATTCAAGACCTAAGGGGTTTCCGATAGCTATAGCAAGCTCACCTGCTACCAGTTCACCAGAGTCTCCAAATTCAGCGGTGGGTAATTCTTCTTGATCAAATTCTTGTGGGTCTACTTCTAAAACAGCCAAGTCAGTTTCTGGGTCGTCTCCTACCAATTCTGCTTCTTCGGTTTCACCATCTCCCATGGTAATAACAATTTCATCCGAACCTTCTATCACATGTTGATTTGTAATTATATATCCGTCAGAATCAACTATAACACCTGATCCTGTACCGCGTTCCATAGTTTGACCAAAACCCTGTGCTCTATTAGTGATCCCAACTACAGCAGGTTTAACTTCTTGAGCAGCTCTCACTATAGGAGTATCTTGATAATCATCTGGGTCCACATCTTCCCATCCCAAGTCATTTTCTATTTCAGGTTGATTTTCAGGAGATTTTTGTTCCAACTTTTCCTTTTCACCATCTCCAAGCTCTGATTCAAAACGTCCAGCCATAGCCGGAGGAAGCAGTACAGCAGTAGCTATACCTCCCACAAAAGCACTGATTAAAGCAACAATGACAATTGAGAGAAAACCTGGACTTCTTTCTTTATGAAAAGACAAAATTATTCCCCCTTTCACTCTTAATAACTATATAAATTATAGCACAGCTGTTTCGACAACATCAACTTCGCTTCTAACTTACTTATTTATAGGATTTTAATTATTAATTTTCCCTTTTCTATAAATTCAAGTAAGGTTGAATGTTGACAGCAATAAATGATGCGATTTTGACAGTACAACTAAATGAGCAAACAGGAGAATCCAAACCAAATAACAAATCTTTTTTATAATATTACAAACCTACAGTTCCATAGTGACAGGAGGAGAATACTTATCAGCAATATCAAAAGAAATATGTGTCCCTACTTGTTCAGCTAATTGGCTCAGTACATTTGAAACAGTTGCCCGCACTTTGTCGGGACAATTATTCTCTTCACTAAGATGTGCCAATATCATTCCGTTTAATTGATTATTCACCAACTTTGGTAGATTATCTACAAGTGTATTATTAGAAATATGACCTTTTCGGCTTCTGATTCGTTTTTTCAAAAACTCAGGATAACTACTTTTAGAAAGTAGATCATGATCATGGTTCGATTCTAAAATCAGACCATGGCAATCCTTTAGTTTAGATATCATTGGCGGTGTAAAAAAACCAGAATCAGTTGCTATACCTAGTTTTTTTGATTTTCCATGTAAACAAAATCCTACTGGATCCACAGCATCATGGCTTAGTGGAAAAGGTTCTACCCAGATATCACCAAGATAAAAACCCTGTTTTTTCAGTTCTTTTTGACCTCCAGGACAAACTGGTGTAATAGAACTTTCTAATTTTAGCCAAGTCTCTCCAGTAGCATAAACTGGTATGTCATACTTTCGAGACAACACCCCTACTCCTTTAATATGGTCCTGATGTTCATGAGTTACCAATATGCCTTGGATTTCACCAGGCTGCTTTCCTACAGCAGACAACTTTTCTTCTATCATCTTACCCGATAGCCCCGCATCTACAAGCATTTTAGCTTGTCCTTCTTCTATGTAGATCGAATTACCACTACTTCCACTAGCTAGTACTGTAGCTTCCAAAACTCTTCACCTGCTTTCACTGCTTACTTTTTCCTTTGGCTGAGCTCTATTGAAGTTTTATTGCTATCAACAACAGAGTATAACAGCGCTTTTCGTTTGTTAATTTTGTTCCGGCTTTTCTTTATGACTAACTTTAATTAATTCGTAATCTTTTTGGCCCATTCCCAGTTGTTCTGCATAATCGACATGCCATTGGGGATGTTTCCCAGTAACTTGATTAAATAATTCTTTCCCAGGTTCCACATGTCTTTCCGCGGCTTTTGATTGAGGCAGGGGGTCAGCATCTTTCAATAGATCTAAAGTAGCTTGTTCAATAGCTACAATATCATCCGATATCAACACTCCTTGGTCTTGAACCAAAGGTGTATCAGCCATGGGCATACAATCACATTCTGGTTGTATCTCTAACATAAAGTTTATGTAAAGGATTTTCCCTTCTTGAAAAGTCTGTACAGCCGCATTGGCCGCTTCACTGAGCCCTTTTTGAAAACGTTCCTCTGACTGAGGAACTATCAATGCTTCTTCTTTACATACCCTAGCACAACGTCCACATTTCACACATAGCTCATAATTTATCTCAATTTGATCACTTTCATTACGAATTATCGCATCATGAGGACACACATCCACGCACCGCTCACATAAAGTACAGTGTTCCGGTTTCCACTTTAATTCGGTATTTTGGGCAAAATGTATTCTTCCCCGTTCTGCATGGCCACACTGATTTTTACAGCTAATAGCACCCATGCCTAAATTTTTTATGGCACCACCATATCCACAACCCACATGCCCTTTACAGTGGGAAATAACTATCATACTAGGAGAATCGTGAATTGCCGAGGCCACTCCAATTTCACCTAAAATTGGACCAGAATCTACATTCACTAAGTCTTTTCCAAACAATCCGTCGGCCAGAACCATAGGAGCTCCCAATGATAAGTGGTTCAACCCTTCACTGTTTGCCACTTCTAAATATTCAATCCCCGGTATCCTGACAGTATCTGTGACAAAAGGCTTACCACCGGCGCGTTTAACTGCCTCAACCACCTTTTGAATAAATATGGGACGAATTATTCTATGACCACCGTACGATCCAAAATGAGTTTTAACTGCTACATACTCATCTTTTTCAAAATAATTACTTACATCAATTTTGTCTAAAATTTCTTCTAATTTTGCTACTAAACTGTAATAGTAATCAAATTCAGTAGCCCTAGCATCTGCATACCAAATTTTGCTGCTTGACACACAAATCCCTCCTAATAATCATTAGTTGTTATTTTACCTCATATTTCTAGTAATTTAAATGACATGTATCATTTAATTTTATTATTTTTGCTTTATCATGTTCTCTCCAAAAATTAATTTCAGTAATTGATCCATTAGAAAATGCAAACGGCCAAGGTATATTAAAAAAACTATAACCTGTAAGATAGACTGTTAATC
>CAZKUS010000191.1:0-4490 GCA_964556025.1 uncultured Clostridia bacterium
CTTCTAACTTTTGATAGGTACCAGGTTCTTTAAGGATTTTCAGAGTTTCAATACCCGCTCTCATAGCAATGGGGTTCCCAGATAAAGTCCCGGCTTGATAAATTGAACCAGCGGGAGCTATGTACTCCATTATTTCACGTTTGCCTCCATAGGCACCTACCGGTAGTCCTCCTCCGATAACCTTTCCTAAGCATGTTAGATCAGGGGTTACACCGTAATATTCTTGAGCTCCTCCATAATCCACCCTAAATCCTGTCATTACCTCATCAAATATCAAGAGAGAATTATAGTCTTGAGTAAGTTCTCGAAGCCCTTCCAAATATCCATTTTCTGGAGGTACTACTCCCATATTACCTGCAACAGGTTCTAAAATAACGCCTGCTATATCATCACCGTATTCTGCAAATACTTTATTCATAGAGTCTAAATCATTGTAAGGAAGAGTGATGGTATTTTCAGCTATACTTGCCGGAACTCCCGGACTATCAGGTAGACCTAAGGTTGTAACACCAGATCCGGCTTTAATGAGTAAACTATCGGAATGTCCGTGATAGCATCCAGTTAATTTAACAATTTTGCTCCTTCCAGTATAACCTCTTGCCAGTCTCAAAGCACTCATAGTAGCTTCAGTTCCAGAGTTAACCATGCGCACCATTTCTATTGATGGCACTGCCTCTATCACCATTTCTGCCATTTCGTTTTCTAACAAAGTGGGTGAGCCATACCCCGTGCCCAACTGTAATTGTTCTGTCAAGGCGTCAGCTACAGTTGGATAATTGTGTCCTAAGATCAATGGGCCATAAGAAGCCACGTAATCAATGTACTCATTACCATCCACATCGTATACTTTAGTTCCTTCTCCTTTTTCAATGAAAAGAGGATCACTTTCTACAGAGCTAAAAGCCCTAGCCGGGCTGTTAACTCCTCCTGGCATTAGTTCACATGCTGTTTTAAAATACTGTTGTGATCTTTCGTATTTCAAAATATCCCTCCTAATTAAAAATAAGTCATACTTGTCTTTTTGTACTCTTTAGTACTAAACAACAATTTATATTCTGTAACACCGGCAGTTTTTGACATTTCAGAAGCGATCTTGTGACACTCTTCCTCGCTAGCAGCATGGATCATGGTAAATAAATTATACGGCCAGTCTGGATAGGTGGGTCTTTGATAAACGTGGCTGGCCGCAGTAAATTCTGACAACAGTTCTCCTACTTGATCTACATGGTCTTCAGGTACCTGCCAGGCCACCATGGCATTAGCGTTATAACCCGCTTCTCTATGTCTCAATATAGCTCCTACCCTGCGTAAAAATCCCTGTTCTCGCAAAAGCTGCAATTCTTCTAGAAGCTGATCTTCTGAAATTCCCAAACTATCAGCAATATCACGATACGGCTCCTTAGACATAGGCACATTCCCCTGCATACTGGCCACTATTTGTTTTTGCAATTCAGTAAGTTCGTACTCTTGATTATTTTCATTACTGTTCATCAAATTCACCTCGGTAATGATACTTTGCCCTATATAATTACTCAACATTGACTGTAAAATTAATCAATTAATTCATCGGAAGCTTTACTCCCAATTTATACAATTTAATTGCCGGAAGTTCAATAATCCTTTCCACACCATCCAATTCAGATATAGTTGCTAGATTCGCCGATAATTCTTCCTTATCAACAACAGCCATAGTAAACCACAGGTTAAACTCATGGTCTCTTTGGTAGTTATGAGTAACACCGGGGTATTGATTGATACAAGTTGCAACCTGATCGACCTTGTCCGAAGCTACTTTTGCTGCTACTAAAGTAGTATAGAATCCCATCTTTTTAGTATCGAAAACGCCGCCCAATCGTCTAATATAACCGGCGTCTTGTAAGCTAATCATTCGCTGAAACAGCTGATCTTCACTACAATTTAACTGTTCTGCCAATGTTTTATAAGGACTTTTAGATATAGGGAAATCCGATTGTATTTTTGTCAAAATTTTTCTATCCAATTCATCCAACAATAATTATCACCTTCCTGACCACTGCTGTCTAGTTGTGATTTGCCGGTGTGTAAAGACACCAGGGATCTTGGGCCATATAATCACCATCATAGTAATAATACGATCTAGCTCTGCAACCTATACATTTTTCAAGATATTCACAAACTCCACATTTCCCGCCCATATCCAATGTTCTGAGCTTTTGGAATATCTCACTGGACTGCCACAATTCATCAAAAGGCGTCTCTAGCACATTACCGACTTTGTGAGGAAGATACGGACACGGGTTCACATCACCATTAGGAGTAATACAGCAGTAAGAAGTTCCTGCTAGACACCCTCGTGTAAACCTGGTATCCATTCCTTTCATATCGGCAATTCTCATGAATTGAGGTGCACATGTTGGTTTAAGTTCAATATCTACGTGTTTTTGTTTTTCCATTATCCGATGGAGCAACTGTTCGTACTGCTTTTGACGAAGTGATTCCTGTTCAATATCAACAGCTCTTCCCGTGGGAACTAGAAAAAACACATGATGTGCTACAGCACCTAACTCAACAGCTAGATCAGTTATTTGTTCAAATTCATCAAAGTTTTGCTCCACTATAGTAGTGTGAATCTGAAATTCCAGTCCTTCTTCCAAGCAGTTTTTCATTCCGGCTACGGCTTGATCAAAACTTCCAGATACCTGGCGAAATTCATCGTGTACGTCAGGTTTTGAGCTGTCTAAACTTATACCTAACCGTGCTGTACCTGCTTGTTTAAGGCGTCTAGCCACCTCTCTAGTAATGGTAGTTCCAGATGTACCCATCACCGGTCGCAAACCAATTCTATCAGCATAACTGATTAATTCAAAAATATCTTCCCTTTCCAGTGGCTCTCCTCCACTGAAAATTATCAGTTTAAAACCCGCTGATTTAATTTGATCCAATAACCTCTTACCTTCTTCTGTGCTCAATTCTCTGTAATCAGCTTCACCGGCTTCACGGTAACAATGCTTACAGTTTAAATGACACTTTTTCGTTGTATTCCAAGATACCAACATCGGCATTTTCCTCCTTAGTTTAATCCCACAAATCGCTGTTATATCTCAATTCACTTATTCATAAGCGTACCACTTTGCCACATCTAAAGCGAAATAAGTTAAGATCATATCAGCTCCCGCACGCTTAAATGAAGTCAACATCTCTATTACTACTTTTTGTTCATCTAACCAGCCATTGGCAAAAGCTGCTTTCAACATAGAGTATTCTCCACTGACATTGTAAGCCGCTACAGGATGCTCAAAATTTTGCTTCACTTCTTTAATTACATCTAAATAGCTAAGCCCTGGTTTTACCATAACTATATCGGCACCCTCGCGAATATCCAATTCCACTTCTCTCAAAGCCTCTCGAGAATTAGGTGGATCCATTTGATAAGTGCGAC
This sequence comes from uncultured Clostridia bacterium, assembly GCA_964556025.1. Taxonomy (GTDB): domain Bacteria; phylum Bacillota; class Natranaerobiia; order Natranaerobiales; family Natranaerobiaceae; genus Natranaerobius. The sequence continues at coordinate 3,419 of CAZKUS010000191.1, forward strand.
GGTCTCCTTGGGATGGACTGGACTCAGCAGCATCTCTAAAAGGTCCATAAAATCCTGAAGCATATTTAGCCGAATAAGCCATGATGGGAATGTGCTCATAACCGTTTGCGTCTAACTCTTGGCGAATTTCTTGTACAAATCCATCCATCATATTGGAAGGTGCAACCATATCGGCACCGGCTTCTGCATGAGATAGAGAGATTTCGGCCAACTCGCACAAGGTACTGTCATTTTCCACATTTCCATCTCTCAATAAACCACAATGTCCGTGATCAGTATAACCACATAAACATACATCAGTAATGACAGTCAGTTCGGGATAAGATTTTTTTATCTCGCTGCAAGCTCTTTGTACCGCTTCTTGTGCGTCTTTACCCGAACTTCCCATTTCATCTTTATAATCGGGAACACCAAATAACATGACAGCTGGTATGCCGAGCTTCACAGCTTGTTCTAAATGTTTTACTGTTTTATCCACAGAACGCTGATATACTCCTGGCATAGAGGGAACTTCTTTTTCATAATTAGTTCCTCCAGTGACAAATAGAGGATATATCAAGTCAGATACTTGTAAATGATTTTCCCTTACCATACTCCGAATATTTTCTGTGCGCCGTAACCTGCGCATGCGATACTGGGGAAATTGCACTTCCTATCCCTCCTAAAAAGTACTCAATTAATTCTAGGGTCTGTTAAAGTTGAATATTGATGGCAAAGCTACTCTAACCCTATCTCTGCATCAGTTAAATAACAAGCAGGATCAGAGGCCCAAAAATCACCGTGTACTGCTTCTGCCCTAGCTCGAAAATTACCATTACAGTAATCGAGCCATTTACATTCTCCGCATCTACCTTTCAAAAGTGGTTTTCTATCTTTCAAACCTCTGAGTATTTCATTTGAGCTAGTATCAGTCCATATTTCTCCAAAAGGGCGTTCTTTCACATTGCCGAAAGTATGATTTTGAGTAAATTGATCTGGGTGAACATAGCCCAAACTGTCTACACTACTGATAGCTATCCCACTGCGATTTCCACCATTTCGACCCAACAATTCTAGGATTTGCTCCGCTTTT
>CAZKUS010000192.1:0-4439 GCA_964556025.1 uncultured Clostridia bacterium
GATTTTTCAGCATATCCCGGTTCACGTTGTTTGAAAAAATATGCGTTTTCTGCAAATCTACAGGCATCTATATAAAAAGGTTTTTTGTATTTTTTACTGATTTCAGAAACACCTTTGATATTTTCCATAGATACTGGCTGACCGCCACCACTATTACAGGTGATTGTTAACATCACTAGCGGGACGCGATCACCGTATTCCGCCAAAAAATTGTCCAATTTATTTAGGTCCATATTCCCCTTGAAATCCAGGTATTTTGTGACATCAAAAGCATCATCTATAACTAAATTCACCGGTTTCCCCTGCTTATCTTGTACATGGGCCTTAGTCGTATCAAAGTGCATGTTATTAGGGATATAATCACCTTGGTTTATCAGCAATTTAAACAAAATATTTTCAGCTGCTCTACCCTGATGTGTAGGCAAAACGTATTCATAACCCATCACTTCGCGAATGGATTCTTGCAGATGATAGAAATTGTCACTGCCTGCATAAGCTTCATCTCCCATCATAATCCCAGCCCATTGATTATCGCTCATGGCACTGGTACCACTGTCAGTCAGTAAGTCAATAAACACGTCTTCTGAAGCGAGATTGAATACATTGTAACCCGCTTCCTGAATTTTTTTCTGGCGTTCTTCCCTTGTGGTTACTTTAATGGGTTCCACCATTTTGATCCTAAATGGTTCAGATGCCATCATTTTGTCAATAGTTTTACTCATGATCTTACCCCCCTCACAAAATTTTTGGTTCAGTTTAAGTTGAATGTTTAATTCTTTAATAATTCTTTAATAATGGTCTTTCCCAAGAAGTTTGAATCATGCCTTATCAAGGAATCACGGCGGTTGAAATTTTTATTAATTATTTGTACATCCAATTTTTTCAATTCATCCCAATCTAATTCTACAGGTTTTTGTCCCTCTTTTAAATATTTATCTAATATGTCTTGTTTTGCTTCTAAATCATCATTTACCACTACAGTATCTACAATTCCCTTGCCTACGTGTTTTTCTATGGTTTTAAGGTGATCTGAGGCAGTGAAATTGTCAGTTTCGCCAGGCTGTGTCATAATATTTGTTACATAAATTTTAGTTGCCTGAGATTTTTTAATTTCCCGGGCAATTCCCGGAACCAACAAATTAGGTAAAACACTTGTATAAAGGCTTCCAGGTCCCAATATCACAGCATCAGCATCTTTAATGGCCTGTAAAACTTCAGGTAACGGCTCTGTATCCTGTTCCTCTAAATACAGTTGTTCAATTGGATCTGTTCTGTTGGAAATACTGCTCTCTCCAGTCACCTCGGAACCATCTGTAAATCTGGCCTTCAAAGTCAGTAATTTGTCAGTTATCGGTAATACTTTACCTTTCACTGCTAGAACTTTACTGATTGATGCCAGAGAGTCTTTGAATCCGTGTTTGTTATTTAACGCAGCAATAATTAGATTGCCGACATTATGTCCCTTTAGCTCTTCCCCCGATGTAAATCGATAATCAAATATTTCCGACATCAAAGGTTCGGCATCAGCTAGTGCCAAAAGACAGTTCCTTACATCTCCAGGAGGAATCATTCCCAATTCTCCCCTAAGCTTACCAGAACTGCCGCCATCATCAGAAACCGTCACCACAGCTGTTATATTACCAGTGTAAGGTTTTAGACCCCGCAGTAAATTAGGTAATCCTGTACCACCACCTAAGGCCACCACTTTCGGGCCAGTATTTTTTTGACGTCTACGGTTCAATAGCTCTAGCAACTTTTCCTCTTCTTCAGGCACTACTGCTGACAGGACTGAATAGATGGTCTTTTTAAAACCGTACCAAGAAAAGATCCCACCTACAGCCAAAAAAAAGAGCCCGTTGTAGGGAGAATACGAACCCAACAGTTCACCTATTGTTATCAAACTTCTCTGGCTCAGAGCAGCCAAATTGGTAGGTCCAAGCAAAATTATTAACCCCAGCATCATCAGTAATATCCCCATTAATATAATGCAGATCCATCTTTTTACTTTTAAGCCGGGATACAACCATCTAACAAAATCCACTAACAGTCCCCCTCACTCATTTGTCCAAATCTCTGTGTTGCAGGGCAACTTGATAACCCGTTTGCATTAATTGATCTTTCAACCAATTGGCGATGACTACAGATCTATGCCTTCCTCCCGTACAACCTATAGCTAAAATCAACTGAGTCCTACCCTCTTTTAAATATTGCGGAAGTAAGAAGTCTACCATGTCGTGTAATTTATCTATAAATTTACCAGTGATATTGAAATTCATCACGTAATCAGCTACTTCAGAGTCATTACCACTCAATGGGCGCAGTTCATCCAAGTAATAAGGATTGGGAAGAAAGCGAATATCAAATACCATATCAGCATCAAGGGGTAAACCATGTTTGAAACCAAAACTAATAATGCTTACAAACAAGTTGCCCTGGTATTCCGTTTCCGGTGTGTACTGTCTCCTGATTTTCTCTTTCAAATCTTTAGGAGTCATATTACTAGTATTGACTATCAATTGAGATCTGGTTCTAATTATTTCCAGTTCTTTGCGCTCATGTTCAATGGCATCTTTAATACTATTATATTGATTCCAAAGTGGATGTTTCCTCCTAGTTTCTTTAAATCTTTTAATAAGTTCAGAAGTTTCCGATTCCAGGAATAAAATTTCATAATCTATTCTCAATTCATTTAATTGATTCAGGGAAGACTGTAAAGACTCGAAAAACCTACCACCTCTAATATCTGAAACCAGGGCAATTTTATTGATCCTTCCCTCGGACTGGCGAATTAGCTCGGCAAATTTGGGAATAAAGGTGGGGGGCAGGTTGTCCACACAAAAATAACCCAGGTCTTCAAAACTCTGGATAACTATTGACTTTCCAGCACCTGACATTCCTGTAATTATCACAAAACGCAAATCCGTCAATTTAGTTTCTTGTTCCATAACAATACCCCTTCCTCTTATATATAACTTCTTCATATTCGCTCTGTTCTCCTGCCTACCTTTTACCCCATTCCACATTAACTACTCGGTTTTCAGTCAGCTTTAATTGACGGCATAGCTTTATTCCTGTATCCAGTTCACCTACCTGTTCTGGAGTATGAGCATCACTGGAAATAACAAATTTAACTTGTGAACAGTGCTGTACTGCTGTACTAACAAAATCCCTCATTTCAGATATTTTATTACAGTTGATTTCCAACTTAACATTTCTATCAGCACAACCTGCTGACAATTTAACAGTATCTATATTAAGATGAATCCCAGGATGAGAAATAAATGAAATCGAATATTTATCCATAGCTCGCAATAACATATCGGTATTTCTAATTCTATTTTTACTCAAATAATTGTCGGTATTAAAAAGCTTTCTCAGCCAATTTCTCATGAGTATCCTGTAAGCGGCACTAATATTTTTGGGAATTACATTTAAATGAAAACCCATCACCACGAAATCTAAGTAATGCATATCTGCTTGTGATAAATCTAATGTCCCATCTTCACTTATCAAGTTGGCTTCTATACCTAAGTACAGTCTCATATCAGGATATTTTTCATTTAATCTATACAGCTCTTCTTTCATTTTCTTTAGCTCATATTTATCTTTTATCCCGATAAATAAACTAGCCGGCCCGTGATCTGTAATTCCCAATTGATAAATCTGCTTTCTTCTGGCCGCTATCACATTATCTTCGATACTTCCTGAACCGTGACTATGTTGAGTATGAGTATGATAATCACCTATTATTTTCAAAATCACATGTCAGCCTTTTAACCTGACTTTTGTTCTTTGGTCATAATCTTAGTTAGTGATTCTTTTTTTAATTCGTCTACTACATACAAGCTTCCTTGACTCACCCGAGCTAGTTTTTCCAAGAACTTGATGTTTGGTTCCAATCCGATACAAATAAACCTGATACCAGTATCAGCCAGTTCTTTAGCAGCTAAAATAGTCTCCTGAAAAGGGTCATTGCCACCTTGTGAAATAGTTGGTAAACCGTCTGTGATCATAACTAAAATAGTTTTAGATTGAATATCTTGTTTTTGTAAATATTGTAACCCTCCCCGCAAACCTTTTGCCATAGGAGTTAATCCATAAGCTCTAATTTGGTTTAATCCGGCTCTCATCTCAGACCAGCTATTAGTAAAAGGAACTTCTATATTCACTCCATCTTCCCTAAATGATAGAAGAGCAATTTTATCTCTGCTAGACAAGAGCATGTGTTCCACAAAGTATTTTACTTCCTCCATGCGATTCCCACCCATACTACCACTAGCATCCAATAAAAAACATATATCTGTAGACCTAGATCCATTTGGTTTAATTACATGTAAATCATCATTATTGATCGAAAACCCCGGAAACCTTGCCATGTCGCCGTTTTGGTCTCTAGTTCGATAAATACGTTTTGCAGCAGAAAGGACAGTTTGTCTTTA
>CAZKUS010000193.1:0-4434 GCA_964556025.1 uncultured Clostridia bacterium
AGGAAAAATAAAACCTATATAATATCTTTGGAAGTGCCCAAAGGATATTCCTTTACCGTAAGAAGTTTAGACTTTAAATAATTTAAGGGGGGAAAACTCTTGACTGATGATACTATACTTTGTAGATGTGAAGACTTGACTTTCGGTGAGATTAGAGAGTGGATAGATAATGGATATACAAATTTTGATGAATTGAAAAGGGTGGCCAGGATAGGAATGGGTCCTTGTCAGGGTAAGTCATGTAGGGAGACCTTATTACAGGAACTTGCAAAGGTGAAAGGCACTAAGGTTGAAGAAGAAATAACCGGAGTCTATCGTCCGCCCATTAAACCGGTAAAACTAGAAACTTTAGCTAGGAGTGATTTAGATGCTAAAGAATAGAGCTAATGTAGTAGTTATAGGTGGAGGTATCATTGGTTTAACCACTGCTTATCACCTGGCTAAGCAGGGCGAAACGGATGTAGTTGTTTTAGAGAAAGAATATATTTCAAGTGGTGCTACTGGTAGGTGTGGTGCCGGAATCAGACAACAGTGGGGGACTGAACGAAATTGCATCTTAAGTAGAGAGAGTGTCAGAATGTTTGAAACGTTAGCAGAGGATCTAGATTATGACCACGGTATTGAATTCAAGCAAAAGGGATATTTGTTTTTAGCATATAATCAAGATTTGTATGATCAATTTGAAAAGAACGTGGAACTGCAAAATAGTATTGATATTCCATCTCGAATGCTCACGCGCCATGAAATAAGTGATATAGCTCCACATGTAAATCAGAATGACCTCCTTGGTGGCACTTTATGTGAGGAAGATGGCCATGCTAACCCATTCCATGTTAGTGAAGCCTATAGAAGAGCTGCTGAAAAGTTAGGAGTCAAAATATATACTTATACTGAAGTTTGGGATATAGAAACTGATCAAGGGGAAGTAAAATCTGTTGTGACGAATCGAGGTAACATTGATACAAATAAAGTGGTAAATGCTACCGGAGATAGAGCTAAGGATATTGGAAGGATGGTAGGAATTGAACTACCTATTACACCTGAAAGACATGAAGCCATGGTTTCTGAACCTGTTGATCCATATCAAGGTCCAATGATTGTTTCACTATATCATCACTTCTATATGCAGCAGGTACCCCATGGAGGATTTATCATGGGGCATGGAGATCCCGAGGAACCAGAAAGCCATAATATTAATTCAAGTGTTAAATTTCCAATTAAACTATCTAAAAAAATCATTAGCGTGTTTCCTTCTTTAAAGGATCTTAGAATGATACGTCAATGGGGTGGCTTATATGATATGAGCCCAGATGCCCAGCCCCTACTAGGTGAGGATGAACATGTGAAAGGGTTCTATACTTCAGCTGGTTATAGTGGGCATGGTTTTATGCTTGCACCTTATACTTCCAAGTTAGTAGCCCAGGCAGTTTTAGACAAAGAACCGGAAATGGATATAAGTGTGTTACATTATAATCGTGTTAAAACTGGAGATTTAATTTTAGAACCATCAGTTGTGTAAGTTTGTTAATATTATTGATAAGTGATAATTAAATTTTGGAGGTGTTTTTATGCCTAAGAACAGTGCTTTTGAATTTGTTAGACCAAAAAATGAGGAAGCATTAAACTATGAACCGGGTAGTGTTGAAAAGCAACAAGTTAAAGCAAAAATGGAAGAATTGAAAAGTGAAGTAACAGAGATCCCATTGATTATTGGTGGTAGAGAGGTAAAAACGGGAGATATTGGAGAAGTTCGCATGCCTACTGATCACAGTACTGTGATTGCTAAATATCACAAAGCTGGGGAAAAAGAAGTAGGGATGGCTATTGAATCTGCTTTGAAAGCTAAAGAAGAATGGGAACGTATGCCATGGGATAAACGAGCTGTGATTTTTAAAAAAACTGCTTCGTTAATTGCTGGGCCATATCGCGCTGATGTTAATGCAGCCACTATGCTTGGTCAAGGTAAAAATGTTTATCAATCAGAAATAGAAGCCGTTTGCGAATTGGTAGATTTCTTGGAATTTAATACTTATTATCTAAATGAAATATACAAAGAGCAACCAGAATCTTTACGTGATATAATTAATCAAGTGGAATACCGACCGTTAGAGGGTTTTATACTAGCTGTTTCACCATTTAATTTCACAGCTATTGGAGGTAATTTACCAAGTGCTCCAGCTATAGCTGGTAATGTATCTGTTTGGAAACCTGCTTCCTCTGCTGTTTACTCTAATTACATTGTCATGAAAATCTTTGAAGAAGCGGGCCTTCCGGCTGGGGTTATCAACTTTATACCTGGATCCGGTAGTGTTATAGGCGAAAAAGCTATGAATCACCCTGATTTGGCCGGAGTTCATTTTACAGGATCATCACAAGTATTTCGAAATATGTGGAGGACGGTGGGCGAAAATATTGATAACTATAAAACTTATCCCAGGATTGTAGGTGAAACAGGTGGTAAAGACTTTGTAGTAGCACATCCCACTGCTGATAAAGATGAACTTATAACAGCTCTAATCAGAGGTGCATATGAATATCAAGGGCAGAAATGTTCTGCTGCTAGTAGGGCATACATTCCTGAAACCCTTTGGAATGAAATGAAAGATGATTTTATAGCACAGGTCAATGAATTAAAAGTCGGTTCTATAGAAGATTTCACAAATTTTGTTAATGCTGTTATCGACCGTAATGCATTTGATAAAATATCCGGATATATAGATCATGCTGAAAAGTCGCAAGAAGCGGAAATAATCGCAGGTGGAAATTATGATGAAACTCAGGGATATTACATTTGGCCTACTGTAATTAAGACAGATAACCCGAAATTCAAAACTATGGAAGAAGAAATTTTTGGACCGGTACTAACGGTTTATGTCTATCCCGATGATGAATACGAACAAACACTGAAATTGTGCAATGAAACTTCGGAATATGGATTAACAGGAGGTGTACTAGCAAAAGATAAAGAGGCCTTGTTGAAAGCAGAAGATATTCTTACTCATGCAGCAGGCAATTTCTATCTTAACGATAAACCTACAGCTTCTATTGTAGGACAACAACCGTTTGGTGGAGCTAGAGCATCGGGAACTAATGACAAAGCAGGTTCAATGTGGAATATCATCAGATGGATTTCACCAAGATCAATTAAGGAAAACTTGAATCCTCCCAAAGATTACAGATATCCATATATGGATGAAGAATAAACAATACTAAAAAAAACTCTTTTTGAATAGCTGTGTTAAAGTTGAATGTTGATTGCTGAACTCTTCAATTTCACATTCAATGTTTCGGGTTGGTACATCTAAAACTCCCAAACAGTAGGATTAAAGCTTCCTGATCAATTGCTCATCCGTGAGCATGATCAGCAAATAACTTCCTGTTATTTGACTATAATCCTACTGTTGGATCGTTAAGATGTACTATCAATCCTACACAAAATACGTTCAATCGAAGAGTTCAGTTATCAACAATAGAATATAACAGCGCCTTTTGAATAGAAATGGCAGGGGCTAGTTTTTAGCTTCTGCCATTTTAAATCTCATAATATTTGTTATTGATCCCTCGAAATTTTGAAGGAATACCTGGAAATAATGTCGAAATTTTGAATTAACTGACTATAAGGGGGCGTGAATTTTGCAAAGTATTGGTAAGAACTTTTTGTATTATACTGAAATAGAGAACCTGGCTATTAGTAACGAAGAAAAGGGAGTTCCAGAACCTCATTGGGAAAAAGAAATACCAGATGGTGCTGAGATTATTAAATTACCTATAGAAGAATTTTCATCACAGAAAAGTTTGCAGGAAACTATAGATTCTAGAAAAAGCATACGCAAATTTGCTGAAGGATCAATAACACTATTAGAGCTATCACAATTATTATGGAATACTCAAGGGGTTAAAAGAAGAGTTAAAGATCGATCAGTAACGAAAAGAACTGTTCCTTCAGCTGGTGCTAGGCATGCTTTTGAAACATATCTATATATAAATAGAGTTGATGAGTTGAAACCGGGATTATACCGATATATAGCAAGTACTCATGCTTTATATCCAATTGATGTTAATTTTTCTATTGTAAACTTACAAACAGCTTGTCTAGGGCAAAAATTTGTTTCTAGTAGTGCTGTACTGTTTATTTGGACTGCAATAGCTGAAAGAATGGTGTGGAGATATGGAGAAAGGGGCTACCGATATCTCTTTCTAGATGCCGGCCATGTTTGTCAAAATTTATATTTAACTGCAGAAGAAATCGACTTAGGTGTATGTGCTATTGGCGCTTACTCAGATAAGCAAATACACGACTTGCTTAGTATAGATGGAGAGCAAGAATTTGCTATATACTTGACAGCTGTTGGTAAAAAAATTGAGAGATTTTAAAAACGTTATCATCTTTCAATTTATTGGTTGTGTTAAAGTTGAATGTTATTAGTTGAACTC
>CAZKUS010000194.1:0-4419 GCA_964556025.1 uncultured Clostridia bacterium
TGTTTGAGAGGATCTATAAGAGGGTCTAAGCTCTGATGAGCAGTCTCATCTTTTAAAGAAACCAGTTCTTCTTTAAGATTTTTATCTAGGTCTTTAATCTCGCGCATGATGTTCATGACATTGACATGAAGTTTGGACGAGTTCTCTTCAATTTCTCTTTTGGTATCAGAGTCCAGTTCATCGAACTCGTCCTGATTCAATTCTTTCCCATCTACCACGGGTACGGACACTATCCCCGATGATGTATTCTTAAACTTAAAACCGTAACCTTCACCTTCTTCATTTAATTTGTCTACTAATTCCCGGCGTTTTTCTTGATAGTTTCTAAGGATCTGTGCTCTGCTCTCCTCATAGGATTCAGTTTTAAATGCCTTTGTCAAAGCTTCTCCCACTTCTTCAAGCAGATTTTCCATCCCTTCTACTAGTTCACATCCTTCTCCCGCAGACAGCTCCAATGCTCTAGGAGATTCTGGTTCATCAAAGTTGTACACATAGCACCAGTCAGAAGGTGTGGAAAAATTCTTGGCAAAATTCTCGGTCATATTTTTGGCATAACTCGTTTTTCCAGTTCCTGTAGGGCCTGACATGTATATATTATACCCCTGTCGGTTGATCTGTAGACCGAATTCCATGGCCTTAACCGCTTTGTCCTGACCGATTATACCTTCCAGTACTTCTACTTCCTCGGTGGTATCAAAACCTAATTTTGATTCATCACAATAGGCTTTAAGTCGATCAGCTGGTAAAGATGCAATTTTCTCTGACATAACATAACTCCTTTCCACACTACTATAGATTACAGTATAATTTACAGTACGATTTACAGTACGATAATATAAACTTCTGTTTAGATTGGAATAATTCCTGTCACAGAAAAGATTTTTTAATATCTTATTCATTTTTTATTTGATCTATGTTAGAGTTAGCAGCAGACAGCTGATTGTTGGACAAATTTAGCAGGATTTATATTTTTATTCCCGAATAAAATATAAAGAGAAAACTATTTAGGGAGGGTAATAATTTATGGTCAAAATTAACAAAGAATCACTTGTAATGTTTGGTGTGCAAGGTAATGTATCACCACCAAAAACAGGACCTTATAGAATCGATACTAGCGGCCAAGCTCATACTTTACCTGGAGTTGGTGGAATTACTTACAATGTCAAAATCGGAGATTCTGCCATGGGGTGGGTAGCTGACCACGTTGAACCCGGTGTAAGTATCAAAATGAAAGATGAGCAGGACAACAGTGGACTGCAAACTTTTGCCTGTGTGGGTAATGAAGCCACAGTAGTAAGCGGTTCTGCTAAGGGAAGAAAAGGAATAGTCACCGGAAAGCACGGCGGTATCGAACACGTTATGGTACATTTTGATCAGGAAACTTTAGAAAAGCTGTCTATAGACGACAAAATTGCTATTAAAGCTTACGGTACAGGACTAAAGTTTACTGATTATCCTGATATTGTACCTAAAAACCTAGATCCTGAACTAGCACAGAAACTACCTATCGAAGAGACCTCCCAGGGCATACAGGTACCGGTAACGACTAAAATACCTGCACATATCATGGGTTCAGGTATAGGTGCTCCTACTACTCATCGCGGAGATTATGATATAACTACTCATGACCCTGAAGCTTATGAAAAATACAATCTTGGAAACTTAAAAATGGGGGATCTGGTACTGCTTGAAGATTGTGATAATGAATTCGGTCGCGAGTATTTAAAAGGTGCCAGAGCCATTGGAGTAATAATTCACAGTGACTGCGTCGTAACTGGTCACGGTCCCGGTGTAACCACACTACTTACCAGCAAAAAACCTGTTATTGAAGGCAATATTGATGAATCTGCCAATCTGGTAAATTACTTGGATCTAGACAAATTAGAACAGGAGAACAAAGAAAAAGATAAGGAAAAAGAAGACAGCAAAGATAGTTAAGGTTTAATTTAGGCATTGTTATCTTATTGTTATCAACATTTAACTTAATCAAAACCTAACTGAAATATATTAAAACCTGCCCATTCAGGAGATTAATTTTCACCACTGGGCAGGTTTTTAATATGATAGTTCAGTTTAAGTTGAATTTTAATAGCTATCAAAACTTCCATTTAACGAATTCTGTTTAAAGAAAGTTCAATTTCCCACAGGCATGATGTACATAGGATATTCACCATCTTGAAGCTGTAACAGTTCACTCACCTGTTCATCTTCAAAGGCTCCTATAGCTACAGTCCCTAAATCCAGGGCCGTACAAGTCAAATATATGTTCTGAGAAATATGCCCCGCTTCCATCTTGGCATACCTCTCTCCTCTATCTCCATAAGTGGAAGTCACTCTTTCGTGGACAGAAGTAATCACCAAGTTAGCTTGGGCATCTCCTATGGGATCTTGTCCCAAAGCTATTTGCTCCAGCTCTTCATTAAAAGAACCTGTTTCAACCTGTTCTAATGAATGTTCTTCAGGTAGATATCTGTAAATTCCCGGTTCTAGATCGTCAACTTGTTCAATTACAGCGTATACCTCCATGGGATATGTGGCACCAGCTGAAGGCGCTGTTCGATATCCAGTTTGTTCTTCGGTAATTCCTTGTGCTGCCCACATCAGTGCTGCTAATTCATTTTTAGATAGCTCCTCATCAGAATAATCTCTAACTGATCTGCGTTCACTCAAGCTCTCTTGTAAAGATGTATCCAGCTCAGATTCAAGTTTATCCTCTAATTCACTTTTTGAGGGAAAAGCAATTTTCCCATCATGTTCTACTTCATTCGGTTTCATTTCTCCCGAACCCTCGTTTTGTTCACATCCAATTAGCATAACAGAGCTAATTAACACAAAAGCAAACAGAGTAATAATCAATACATTTTTTTCATTAGGTTTAGTCAAGTTAAAAAGATCTACCGACCTAACTTGATTAATGTTTAACAAAAAATCACCTCCAATAAAGGAATTCGTGATTTATGAAATTGAAAGTTTATTGTTATCAACATTCAGTCTTAACTAAACATTTCTGTTACTAACAGAATATAACTATATCTGAGATATAACTAGAAAGCGAGAGCCACCTATTCTATTGCAAAAGGTAACTCTCGCCATTAAAGTCTACAACATAGTAACCACTGACAAAATAAGCTTTATGACTGTTAGTTCATTTCACCCATAGCTTCATCTGCTCTGTAAAGTATTGTCAGCGCTTCCGCTCTACTTACATAATCACCTGGTAAAAATTCTTCACCATTACCTTCTATGATATCCATTCCTGTCATCAGAGCAACTGCATCTAAATATTCTTCTGACACATTCTGTTCATCTTCAATTTCCAATGGAAAGGTAAACTCGTCTGTCATCACAGGTTCTAAATCTAAAGTCTCGGCAATTACTTGGGCCAATTCTTCCCTGGTAAGCTGCTTTTCAGGTTCAAACTCATTTGGCTCTTGTTCATCTTTGAAAATTCCATGTTGACCTAAGTATTGGATCTCATCATACAGTTCATGTTCTTCACTTATATCTTCAAAATAAACCTCGTCACTGTGGGGAATCATTCTCCGCTGAAGTAAAAAGTACAGTCCTTGGGCCATTTCTTCTCTGGTTATATTTTCGTCTGGAGCAATATCCCCATCACGAAGTGGCAGTATATCTTGGGCCAGAGCGAGCTCCAAATAATCAGAAGCCCAGTGTTCATCATCTACTAAATCAAATAGGTCTTGTTTTTGTAGTAAAGAACCATCTCGACTGTAAACTTCTCCGTCTTCACTGTTAAAGTAAGGTTCTTCCACATCTCCGGTAATGTAAGGAGCGAATTGATAGACAGGATGCATCTCGATATCTGAAATGTCTTGAGGCATTTCAGATACGGGCTGACCTGGTACTTGACCCCTGACATCTTGTTCAGGAGTATACATCAATTCAATATCAAGTTCTGATACAATTTCGTCTCTAGCGTCTTCCAAACTCATTTCATCGGGGGCAGGATAGTCTTCAGGATCAACTTTTTCCAGTCTTAATTCTTCAACTAAGCCAGTGGCTCCATCGATACTAATATGATATCCATGTTCCTGAACAGGTATCTGTTCAAGCAATGTAACCATTCCAGCTTCATAGGAATGTTCACCAGGATCGATGTTTTCAGGAACTACAAGATATTCTAATTCATCTTCCCCTTCTTCCTCTTTTTTATCGATCAAATCATCGATAAATTGATTCACAATCAAAAAGTCTGCATCTCTTGAATGGTCTAATCCTGCCACTATTTCAGTAGCTCTATTCACCAGATCAACCTGCTCATCATTTGCTTCCCAAACTGTGGGGAACTCATCCTCTATCTGTCGAATAAGCTGACGAGCATCCAAGTACAGGAATTTCCCTGATTCACCGTCAACAACCACTTCAATTTCTTGATCTTCCGGAAATTCATCACTTTGT
>CAZKUS010000195.1:0-4408 GCA_964556025.1 uncultured Clostridia bacterium
TCCGTCGATTTTTGTTTTCTCCAATTTCGTTGTTAAAATTTCTTCTTATGGACAGGTCAATATGTCATTGGAGATAACAGCCATATCAGCTAATTTGCCGGGTTCAATTGAACCTTTAATGTGATCCTCAAAGGTTAGGTATGCACTGTCGATAGTAAATGACCGAAGCATCTGCATTCTAGAGATCTTTTCATCATCTCCCAGGCTTTTGCCCTGGGAGGTTTTTCTCGCAACTGCGGAATACATTCCGTAAAATGGATTGTAATGGGCCGAGATCATATCGCTGTTGCAAGCTACTTTGATGTTGTTGTCCAAATAAGTTTTGATCGGGGTGAAGTACTCAATTTGATCTTCACGAAGAGCGTCCCAATATAAGTCACCTTCTACATACATAAAGCCGGGCTGTAAAGAACCGGCAATATTGTAATCTCTCATAATTTCCAGAGCTCTGTCTGTGGGGAAATATCCGTGGATTATATTGTGTCTAGTGTCTTCTCTGGGGTTTTTCTCAATGACCTTTTTGAAAACCTCCAGTACTTTATCTTGAGCTTTATCACCACAGGTATGAATTCCGATTGACCAACCCAGTTCTTGAGCCTTGTGAAATAAGCGCTCCATTTCATTGAATTCTAGTCTCAAAGGTACCTCACTGTGAGAACCGTCAACCCATGGTTCGTGCATTAGAGCTGTTTTGGAACCTACCCCTCCGTCTACAGCAAATTTTAAAGCCCCTACACTAAACCATTCATTTCCAAAAGGTGCATTTAATCCTAGGTTATCCAATAACTGATCAGTTTGGTGAGGGTCACTTTTGCCTGAAGAGATAGCGGCCAATCCGTATGCTTCTGGCATCATGTGTAGTCTCAAGGGTAGTTCACCGCTTTTATACAATTGTTGATAACCCCTCATAACCGGAACACTTACTCCTGGATCTAAAACAGTTGTGATTCCGTGGCGCAAGTATTCCTCCATGGCAAGTTTAGTCCTTCTATGTACTTGGTCTACAAAAGCTTCTTCACTTTGTTCATTAATATGCTTAGTAATTAGATGTTGAGCACCATTTTTGAGAATACCTGTCGGTTCACCTGTTTGTTCATCTTTTTCTATAGTACCTCTTTTGGGTTGTGCTGTATTTTCGTCAATACCGGCAATCTCTAATGCTTTACTGTTGCAAACATCCATGGCAAATAATCTGGAAAGCACTACGGGATGATGGGGAGCAGCCTCATCTAAATCCCAGCGAGTGGGCATTCTGTTCTCTTGAAACTGACTTTCAATCCATCCACCACCTCTGATCCATTGACCTGAAGGAGTTTTTTTAGCTTTAGCGGCGATGGCTTCCTTTAGCTCTTCAATACTAGTAAGACCAAATGCCATGACACCTTCCATAAGTATGCTGGCTTGATAAACGTGATTATGTGAATCTACAATTCCCGGAATAACGGTACTTCCCTGTAAGTCAATTACTTTAGTGTTGGGTCCAGTGGTTTTCAATAATTTTTCTGTTGTTCCCACATGAGAAATCAAGTTACCAAATATCCCAACTGCATCTGTTACACTGTTGTTATTGTCTGCAGTAATAATTTTGCCATTGATTAGAATTATATGGGGTGAAGTGGCAGTAAAATCAACACTTTGCAATTGAACACCTCCCTAATATAATGCTCATAACTTCCTAACTTTACTTACTAATTTCTTGGTAACACGAAAAAATCCTTTCTTGCCATATCTTAAATTTAATATCATAATAGAAGTAAGTTAATTTTAGGAGGTGTACTTGAATTGTTAAATACAGTGATTACTGGAATCCCCCTAGAAAGCTTATCTACACCAGCATTGCTTTTGGATTTGGATAAATTAGAACATAATTTAGATCGTATGACAGATTACATTAAAGATAGAGATTGCGATTTACGACCACATATCAAAGGACATAAAAATGTCACCATTGCTCAAATGCAGATAGAACGTGGAGCAATCGGTGTAACTTGCGCTAAAACTACTGAAGCGGAAGTCATGATTAATGGTGGTATAAAAAATATTTTGATCGCCAATCAGGTAGTTGATGAAAATAAAATAGAATTATTGGCAGAAATGGCAAATCAAGCGAATATAATGGTAGCAGTAGATAATCTAAAGAATTGTCATGACTTAGCCAAAATTGCACAAAAACACGGAACTACTTTAGGAATATTGGTAGAAATTGATGTGGGTTTAGGCAGATGTGGAGTTAAAAATTATCAAGATGGGGTAGAACTGGTAAAAGAAATTATGCAATATAATCATCTCGATTTTAAAGGAATAATGGCTTATGAAGGCCCGTTTAGAGGTCAGAGAACAGAGGAAAAGGCTCCTGCAGTTCGGGACAGTTTAGCTGGTGCGATTAAATTAAAAGAACTGATTAACCAAGAAGGAATTGATGTGGATATTGTAAGTTGTGGCAGTACCGGCACTTGGAACATAACAGGTGAATATCCTGGGATTACAGAAATACAAGCTGGTACATATCCTCTAATGGAAACAGCGTACCTTAACGATGGTATACCTTTTCAACCAGCATTGTTTGTCCTGGCTTCAGTCATTAGTAAGTCTAATGATAAATTAGTATTAGATGCTGGTTTAAAAGCTATGACAGACGATCAGGGAATTCCCGAACTAGCTGATTTTACGGCTCCTATTATCTCCATTAATGAGGAACATTCAGCTGTAAAATTAACTGAAGAAACCGATAAATTGCAGATTGGTGATAGGGTAAGAATAATTCCGGCACATTCGTGTACCACAGTAAATCTGTATGACCATTATTGCTGTGTTAGAGAAAATATTGTAACTACTACCTGGAAAGTCCATGCCAGGGGAAAGTTATTCTAAATATTAGGATTAGTTCAAGTTCTATTGCTATCAACAACAGAATATAACAACGCCTATATAATAGTGTGAAATTATTCTACTGGAGGTGGTTAATTGCCTAGGACAGTTGCTAAAGAGGTTGTCAGTACCTTAGAAAAACTTGGCGTAGAAAAAGTTTTTGGTATTCCCGGTATTCACAATCTAGATATTTACGATAATTTGATTGACAGTGATATTATCCATGTTACGGCCAGACATGAGGAAGGTGCGGGATACATGGCAGATGGATATGCTAGAACTACTGGAAATACAGGAGTCTGCTTAGTTATCACAGGTCCTGGTCTAACTAACATAGCCACCGCCATGGCTCAAGCTTATTCAGATTCAGTCCCGTTATTGGTGATATCAAGTCAGGTTCCCCGAGAAGTGCTAGGCAAACAAACAGGTTTTCTTCACGAATTGAACGATTCTACTGGTTTTGCACGTAGTTTGGCTAAAGAGAGCAGAAGGGTTAGCAGAAAAGAATTTATAGCTTATTATATCAATGAAGCCCTGCAATTAGCCAACTCTGGAAGACCTGGTCCAGTTCACTTAGAGATACCTTTGGATATTTTACAAGCAGAACTTGCTGAAGAAACTAATATTTCTCAGTTTCTAAGTATTCAAATTGATCAATGGACTCTGTCGGAACAAAGTGATAAATTGGATGAAGCTGCTAAATTGATTTCAGAAGCAGAATTTCCACTAGTGATAACAGGTGGTGGGAGTTCGAATGCTGGGCCGGAAATAACACAACTCGTGGAAATGCTCAGAGCCCCAGTAATCCCTACAGTAGCCGGTAAAGGTATTGTATCTGAAGATCATCCGCTTTGTTTGGGAGCTAGGTTGCATTTTCCCTCGGTAGCTCGTGTACTTGAAAAGCACGATGTTATTATAGCAGTGGGAACTGGATTATCAGCTACTGATCTTTGGGAAAGAAAAATTCATTTACAGACATTGATTCAAATTGATGTTGATCCCATCAATAGATATGACAAGTGTAGCAAAAATGTATTCCTGCAAGGTGATGCCAAGTACATTACTAAAGCAATACTTTCTCAAGTAAGAGACAATAAACAGGAGAAAGATGAAGTAAACATTAATAACAGTGACAACAACACTGGACCAAGCTCTTTACCGAAGGATGGGGCATATGAAGTGAAAGATTTAGTTTCAAAAGCACGAGTAGAATTAGGTGACACTACGGGGATAGATAAGGACCTGACTTATTTGATGAAACTGTTAAAAATAATTCGCAAAATCTTACCAAGAGAGGGTGTGTTAGTGACAGATATGACAACACCGTCTTATTTAGCTGTTAGTGAATTCCCTGTATATGAGCCAAATACATTTATACATCCTGGCAATTTTGGCACTTTGGGTTATGCTATGCCAGCTTCAATTGGGGTAGCTTCCGGCAATCCTGAAAAAGATGTCATGGTTTTAACTGGTGATGGAGGGTTGCAGTTTACCATACAGGAATTGGGAGTTATTTCACAATTGAAGTTACCAATAACTA
>CAZKUS010000196.1:0-4404 GCA_964556025.1 uncultured Clostridia bacterium
AGTAATAGGTATGGCTGATGATGGCAGAAATGGCGAACAAGAAAGGAATTTAGTCCGATCTCTACTCTCTCCTTCCGCAGAAGTAGTTGAAGTTAAGGAAGAGCATATGGATGCTCTTACAGGACTTTCAGGTAACGGTCCAGCTTACGCTTTTCTAATGATGGAAGCGCTAGCTAATGGTGGTGTGAAACAAGGACTTTCTCATGACCAAAGTGTAACTATGGCCGCACAGGTTATGATGGGAGCAGCACAGATGGTGTTGGAAACAGGTAAACATCCTTCTGAGTTAAAAGATATGGTCACTTCACCTAGCGGTACGGCTATTCACGCATTACAAGTGCTAGAAGATGAAAGAGTTAGAGGTACTCTAATGAGAGCTGTTGAAGAAGGTGCAAGAAGAGCAAAAGAGATTAGAAACTCACAGTAATCATAAAAACTAAAAATTTACAGTTATCATCTTATTCGCCTAGTTAATCACCAGAAATTTAACATTATCGAGTAAACCTATACTGTCAATGGGAGGTGAAAGATTGGGACAGATCAACGAAGGTGTTATCAATGAAATGATTGTTCCATTTTTCAGCCAAGCATTATTAGCATTGATAGTTCTTCTGGTGGGCTGGAAAATAATCACTAAGCTCAGCAGAGTCATAGCTTCTAGATTGGAGAAATCTAAGATAGAACCTTCGCTAAGCTCCTTTCTCACATCAGTTACTAAAGTCATCTTACAAGTAGTATTACTCATTACTGTGGCATCTATGGTAGGAGTCGAAGTTACCACTTTTGTTGCTTTGATAGCTTCTCTAGGTTTTGCCATTGGACTTGCCTTGCAAGGAAGTTTGGCTAATTTTGCCGGAGGAGTTTTGATCTTAACTTTAAAGCCTTTCAAAGTCGGAGATTATATCGAGGCTGCTGGTTATGCCGGTACAGTTAGTGAAATCCAAGTTTTTTACACAATTCTCAACACACCTGATAATAAGAAGGTCATTATACCTAATGCCAATCTATCAAATGCCAGTGCTGTAAACTACAGTGCTTACGACACCAGAAGAATCGACTTTCAGTTCGGAGTGGGATATGACGATGATATCGATAAAGTAAGAGGAGTACTACAGCGACTAGCTCAAGAGAATGAGCTTATTTTTGACGATCCACCACCACAAATTGTAGTAGCAGAACACGGAGATAGTGCCGTGGTGTTTTACATGCGCGTATGGTGTAATAGTGGCGATTACTGGACTATATATTTTGATATGATGGAACAAGTTAAAAAGGCTTTTGATGAAGCCGATATTAACATCCCTTATCCACAAATGGATATGCATACTCACAGTACATAAGGCAATATATAGTTCCATGCAGGACGACAGCCTCGATTTATATTTTGATTTCGTTTCCTGATCTTTTGTTCATGGTTGAGCAAGTAGTCAGGAATTTTTAATTCAGGTTCTGTCATATTCTATCAATATTCAACTTTAACACAGCCTTATATAAAGAGAAACAAACTGGTTAACAACCCTACAGCTGGAATGAGTACACTTACCATAAAAAAGTCCAGATAAGTATCTTTAAGAGACAACCCAGTAAAAGCCAAAATGGCCAGATATCCATTGTTAAAGGGAACCGTGTCAAGTACTGCTGATGACATGGTAACTATTCTATGAAGCGCCTCGGGATCTGCGCCTGATAGAAAGTTCTCTCCCGCAAATGACATGGTCAATACTATGCCCCCAGATGCTGACCCCATAATAGCAGCTCCTAGATTTGTAATCAAAGATGCCACAACCAGTGAGTCCACGGAAAGTTCTATGATAGACTGCAAAAACCCCTCAAATGCCGGAAAAGAACGCAAGGCCAAACCGAAGCCGACGGCTGATCCCGCAAATAATAGTGGTGTAAGGGAGTCTTTTATCCCGTTATTAATTGTTATAATAATTGCTTGTACAGAGCCGATATAATTATAGAATAGTATCATACCGGTAATAACTCCTAATGTTAAAGAAACTATCACAGAAACATCGAGTAAAGACAGAGTGGTAATCACCATTATTAAAGGAGTCAATGATTTTATCAGACTGGGATTTTGAATATCACTATTGGAACTACTGGTCTTGTCTTTAGGGGGAATTCCTACAATTGATTCATCTCCTAGAGAGCTGAATTCTTGCCCCGAAGCTCTCGCCATTTTAGCTCTAAATTCTAAGTACAACAGAGCAAGAGTGAAAGATACTATTACCCCGGCCATCCCTGGGCTGAACCCAGCCAAAGCACCGGTGCCAAAAGTCTCCATGGGAATAATATTGTGCACTTGGGGACTTCCAGGCATAGGAATAGCCACAGTAGCAACTCCCCCGGAAATAAGGGCAGGAATAAAATGCCGCGGTAAATTGGCCTCTTTCAAAACCGGTAAACTTATAGGATAGATAGTAAAGACCAGTACAAACCCCGGTATACCTCCATAAGCTAATAAAGCACTACTGATAAGAACTGCACTAAGTCCTCTTTTGGTGCCCAAGGTATGAATAATATGGTAAGCTATAGTTTGTGCAGCTCCGGAGTTTGTCATGATTTTTCCCAGCATGGCCCCCAATATGAACACAAATAAAAAGTCTTCAACAAAAGAAGCCACACCTGCTGCATACTCTCCTGTTAAAAGCTCTGTGGGAGCTAGTCCATTCAGGAGTGCTACCAAGGTGATAGCGGCAGGAGCGGCTATAATTACACTTATTCTCTGATACACTAGAACTATTAGTGTTATAATCCCTACGACAATACTTAACAACAAAAACACCTCAATTATAGTATTTATACACTACAATGATTTTTACGTTCCGTTAGACGCTGTTAAACTCTATTGTTGATAGCAATAAAATTTAACTTAGCCTTCCGTTAAAAAATATTATCAGGGCCAGCAGGTCCAGTACCATGACCTCCCTGGGGACCAGGACCTTTTCCAGGACTTTGATTATGATCTTTTCCACTGCCTTTGGCATGACCTTTTTCTCGACTCTTTACTTGATAAGTCCCGCCGTCAATGCGAATGGCTTTCCCCTGTACTAAGGCGTGAGAAACTTTTTCCCGAGCTGAAGTGAGAGTCAGTTGAAAAGTTGAACGAGATACATTCATTCGATCAGCTGCTTGATGCTGATCCAAACCTTCCGTATCTTTTAGACGGATAGCTTCCAGTTCTTCTACAGACAGTACTACTTCCTCTAATTTGCGTAAGGGAATACCAGCTGGTTTAAAATAGTTGACTTCTGGCACAAATTCTACCGTTCGTTTTCTAGGAGGTCTCGGCATATCAATTCACCACCTCTGATCATCTAATTTTTTCTAACAATTCATTGTATATTCGATTAATTTCCCGGGAAATATCGCTATTCGGTTTAAGTTCGACGATAGACCGAGCTCTTAATTGAGCTAATATCACATTTTCATCATAAGGCAATGAGCCCAAAAAGTCCACCTCTAATTTGTTAGTATAAGTTAAAATTCCTTCTGCGATTTGTTTATTTATATCCTCTTTATTAATGACTACCCCTGTAGGTACTTTAAAATGACGACATAACTGTAAAATACGTTTCAAATCATGGAGGCCAGACACCGTGGGTTCTGTTACGATCACAGCATAGGTGGTACCTGATAAAGAGGCAATTACAGGACAGCCCATCCCCGGAGATCCGTCCAGATACAGCTGGGAAATTTTTCTATACGTGGCTAATTCTGCTGCTTTCTTTCTAGTTAACGTCACCAGTTTACCAGAATTTTCTTCAGCTAGGCCTAGTCTCGCATGAGCCATAACACCATATTCTATTTTTGACTTAAACCATTCTCCATTAATAGCGGGATATAAGTTGATAGCATTGTAATCACATACCAATTTGCAAGTTCCACAACCCTCACAGGAAAGCTCATCTATTTTATAGCATTCAGTTGTATCATTATCAAGCGAACTCAAATTTTGATAATTTGACTTATAGTTAGCTGTACTGGTAAATAAGTTGGTTTGATCTGCTTCCGATATGGGATATATAGCATCAAACCGACAGTATTCTTGACATTTTCCACATGCCACACAATTATCGCCATCTATTTCTGCCATGTAACCGCCGCTGAATTCACCTTTTTCAATGATATTTGGTTGTAATATTAACGGCAAATCCGATGCATCCACATCACAGTCTGCTACCACTGTATTTTCAGCTAAAACTGCTAAAGAAGCAGTCAAAGTTGTTTTGCCTGTTCCTCCTTTTCCACTTATAACTACTAACTCTTTTCTGGCGCCAGAATTACTAGTTTTAAGAACACTTGGCTCATCTAACTCTGATGTTGATTGTTCTAAAATATTTTCCTCTATTGGAGTAGCCATTGTTTTAAAATCATTTGATTTGGAAACTGTTTTTT
>CAZKUS010000197.1:0-4384 GCA_964556025.1 uncultured Clostridia bacterium
CAAAGACCATGATTGCCAAGGTTATAAATAATCCACCAGGACCAGGAAGTCCGCGGTCAAATGCTACAGAAGTTAGAACTGCTCCAGTTTCTCCTGTGTCAATAGCACCGGTAACGATAATAACTAGAGCTGTCATAGTTCCTACTAATAGAGTATCGATAAACACTTCCCAGATACCCCACATTCCCTGTTTTGCAGGGGAGTTCTTTGCTTGAGCGTGTACAATGGAAGCGGCACCAAGACCTGCTTCATTGGAAAAGATTCCTCTGGCAACACCGTAATGAAGGGCGACCATAATTCCACTACCTGCGGCACCACCACCGGCTGCTGCCGGGTTTAGAGCTTCATTAAATATTAAAGCAATTGCTCCTGGAATTTCAGATAAATTTAGAATTAGTACTACTACTGCACCGAGGACATAAATTACAGTCATTATTGGAACAAGAACTTCTGCAACTCGGGCGATTCTTCTAATTCCACCTAAGATAACCAGTCCTACCAAAACTGCAGCTATGATACCAGTTGCC
The DNA here is from genome assembly GCA_964556025.1 of uncultured Clostridia bacterium. Lineage (GTDB taxonomy): Bacteria > Bacillota > Natranaerobiia > Natranaerobiales > Natranaerobiaceae > Natranaerobius. Next base: position 528 of record CAZKUS010000197.1, read on the forward strand.
AACATGGGAACGCCAAAGTCGTCAGCGACAGCTTCAGCTACCGTGTTGGACTGTACCATGTTTCCAATACCAAATGCGGCTATACCGGCAAATAAAGCGTATAAAAATGCTAGCCACATCCAGTTTTTACCGAGTCCGTTTTTGATGTAAAACATAACTCCACCGGAAATTTCACCGTCTTCGTTTTCTTCTCTGTACTTAACACCTAAAGCGGCTTCACCGAACTTAGTTGCCATACCAACCAAGGCGGTAATCCACATCCAAAATAGAGCTCCAGGACCACCTAAATGTAAGGCAGTTGCGACACCGGCAATATTACCGGTACCTATAGTCGCAGCCATAGCCGAACTAATCGCTTGAAACCCAGAGATAGCACCGGATTCTTCTGATTCAGTTTGATTAATTCTCTCGATGATTGTTTCCTTCCAACTTGTTCCAAAGTGAGTAAACTGGAAAAATCCCAGTTTAATAGTCAAATAAAGGCCAGTACCCACTAATAGAATTAGAAATGGAGGCCCCCAGACTATTTCGTTGAGCCAGTCGTTAAATTCCATTAGAAATTCCACGGATCTTTCCCTCCTTAAGGTTGGAATTTGAGATAATAGGGATAAATTTGTGCTAACAAAAATATTTAGTTTTAGTAATTGAGGATAAAGTTATCGCCTAAAAATATTCCCCCTCCATAATAGTTATTTTGATTTAATTGTATTATGAAAAAAAGCAATTAACATTTTTAAGAATATTTTGTTGAATATGGAAATATGTGAAATAAAGAAATTAGCCAAAATTAGCCAATATCATTTGACAGAGAAACTGTTATGATATAACATTAGTGTGAACTAATTAAAAAACTTATAATCTTAAAAATAAATCATCCTTTAAAACAGTCCCGTGAGGCTGTAAAGGAATGGCATTGATAAAATCGGTCTTTTGACGGATGCTGATTCCTCGCCTCACGTGGCGTGGATTTTTTAGTATTTTGGAGGTGAAATGAATGACTAATAACGTAAAAGCAGAGATTTTAGATGAAAGCAAATTAAATCGTACTTTGACACGCATAGCCCACGAAATAGTGGAAAAAAACAAAGGCATTAAAGATGTAGCTTTAATTGGAATAAGAACTAGAGGAGTACCTATTGCGGAAAGGTTAATTGATAAAATTGCTGAAATTGAAGGTGAAACTATTCTTACAGGAGTATTAGATATTACTTTGTACAGGGATGACCTGACAGCTCTATCAGAAAAACCTGTGTTGAATAAAACAGAAGTACCTTTTGAAGTTGAAGGTATGAATATTGTGATTGTAGATGATGTTCTATATACAGGGAGAACAGCCAGAGCTGCTTTAGATGCCATTGTAGACTTAGGTAGGCCCAAGACAATACAATTGGCTGTGATTGCCGATAGAGGCCATAGAGAACTTCCCATTAGAGCAGACTTTGTAGGAAAAAATGTTCCTACTTCAAGAGATGAAATAGTCTCTGTTAGGTTAGCTGAAACCGATGGAGAAGATAGAGTAGTGATTGAAAAATAACATGATAATTAAGAATTATCCCTTTAAATTAGTCCGGTGAGGCTAATAAGGGAGCGAACGCTTCTTGTAGATAGGTGCCGGATTTTCACTATAAGTTCTTGTAAGTTTTGAAAAAAAGATTAACAGAACTGCTGGTGAAAAACGGAAAATACTTGTCTTATCTGCTGAGAAACTGCTTCCTATTAGCTTCACAAATGGAGTTGATTAGAAGCAGTTTTTTTATGTGTCTAGAGCAATTAAATTTGACCGTTGGTAATTTTTATGTAGTTGGCTCAGTTAAAGTGAAATTGAAGTTTTATTGCTATCAACAACAGAATATAACAGCGCCATGTAGTTAAAAGTGTTTATGGTGAAATCAAATTATTTGAGGAGGGAGAAATATGAGTTTTAGCAGGAAAGATCTACTGGGTCTTAAAGATCTCACTAATTCAGAGATGGAATCTGTGCTTCAATCAGCTACTAGTATGAAAGAGATTATTACGCGTCAGCACAAAAAACTTCCCACTTTGAAAGGTTTTTCTTTGGTAAATCTGTTTTACGAATCTAGCACAAGGACTAGAGCGTCTTTTGAACTGGCAGGAAAGTATTTAGGTGCAGACACAATTAATATCAGCAGTTCATCTAGCAGTGTAACCAAAGGTGAAACACTAATTGACACAGGAAAAACGATAGAAGCTATGGGTGTAAATGCCATAGTTATTCGCCATCCCATGGCGGGGGCACCTGAATTACTAGCAAAAAATCTCAACTGTTCTATACTAAATGCAGGCGATGGGTTTCATGAACATCCTACCCAGGCTCTTCTAGATATGTTCACGATTTTGGAACATAAGCAAACTTTACAAGGACTCAAAGTAGCTATAGTTGGAGATATTCACCATAGTAGAGTGGCCAGATCAAATATCTGGGGACTTACCAAAATGGGGGCAAATGTGGCCCTGGCAGGACCAGGGACATTTTTAGATAAGCATCACTTTGCAAAGACAGGTGCTACATGTCATTACAAAGTAGAGGATGCTTTGGATCAAGCTGATGTGGTTATGGCGCTTCGTGTTCAATCAGAAAGACAGGGGAAATCTCTGCTCCCTAGTTTGAGAGAGTACGCTAACATGTACTGTATAAACGAACAGAGGTTGAAACTAGCCAAAAGTGATGCTCTGCTCATGCATCCCGGCCCTATAAACAGGGGTATAGAGCTAGATGGTGATATGGCAGACAGTTGTCAGTCTCTTATTAATGAACAAGTCACTGGTGGCGCCGCTATAAGAATGGCTCTGCTATACCATTTATCAGGAGGTGTTAAAAGTGGAAATATTGCTTAAAGGTGGTGCGATATTATCAGAGGCAACTAACGGTAAAGGTGAGCCTGGAGATATTTTGATAAAAAACGGGAAAATAACTGAAATTAGTTCAGATATTGCCATTAGTAATTTATCTGAAAGTGGTGAAGTGATTGATGTCAGTGAAAAACTGATAGCACCAGGGTTTATTGATCCTCATGTCCATTTAAGAGAACCGGGATTTGAATATAAAGAAACTATAGCTACTGGAACGGAGAGTGCGGCTAGAGGTGGGTTTACTTCGGTTGCTTGTATGCCAAATACTGAACCAGCTGTGGATAATGCCAGTATGATAAAACATATTCAAGAATTGGCTAAAACACAAGGAAAAGTAAAAGTGTATCCCATTTCTGCTCTAACAAAAGGAAGAGCTGGTAAAGAACTGGCAGAGTTGGGAGAACTGGTTGATTCTGGAGCTATTGGGTTCTCGGATGACGGTGATCCGGTGATGGATAGTGGTTTGCTGAGATCGGCCATGGATTATTCTCGTATGTTTTCCATTCCTGTGATAAGTCACTGTGAAGATACGCAACTGGCCACGAATTGGGATATTCATGAAGGTTTTCAGTCATTGACTATGGGTTTACAGGGAATGCCGGCAGAAGCCGAAACTACTATGTTAGCCAGGGATATTCAAATTGCTGAGCTAACAGGTTGTCCTCTACACATTGCTCATGTCAGTACGGTTCGCTCTGTGGAACTGATTAAAGAGGCCAAACAACGGGGTATACCAGTGACGGCAGAGGTTACACCACATCATTTAATGTTAACTGATGAGGCGGTAGCAGGTTATAATACTAATGCGAAAGTTAATCCTCCCCTTAGAACTTGGGAAGACTGTAAAGCCTTGCGTCAGGGATTGAAAGAAAATGTCATTGACTGCATTGCCACTGATCATGCGCCTCATGGGAAAGATGATAAGAATGTGGAATTCACAAATGCTCCTTTTGGGTTAGTAGGTTTAGAAACAGCTTTCCCCATTG
>CAZKUS010000198.1:0-4379 GCA_964556025.1 uncultured Clostridia bacterium
ATTGCCTGTAGTTCAACTTTACCATTTTCCCGTACACCGCCGGCAAGTGCTCCTGCTACCTTATTTGGGTTTGAATTCGCTGATACTTTTAATACATCCATTTTTGATACCTCCATTTCTATATTTCCTATTTATTTATATTGTACATAATTTAAAAAATACCTTTATTTTTAAAAAAATCTGTTTAAATTTTTGGCTGTGTCAAAGTTGAAGAGTTCAGCTATCAACAACTGAATATAACAGCTGAATATAACAGCGTCAAATTTTTAGATTATGAACCGTATTTTTGAATTGTATGTTTCCATATATGTTCTTCTTGAAAAAGGTTGAATAGTTGACTGTCGATTTCATTTTGTTCAGCCATATTTTTCATAATTTCCAAGGCTTTAGAAACGGGTAGTCCTTCTTTATATGGTCTATCTTTAGCAGTCAAAGCGTCAAAAATGTCGGCTATAGTTAGAATTCTAGCTTCTAGTGGGATATTCTCTTCTGTCAAGCCTCTGGGATATCCTTGACCATTCAAAAGTTCGTGATGTTTAGAAGAAAATTCAGGAATTCGAGAAAGATTTTTAGTGAAAGGGATTTTACGTAACATTTTTTCTGTAATTTCTACATGTTTTTGCATAATACCTTTTTCCTCTTCAGTTAAGGTGCCTTTAGCGACCGTGAGACATTTTAGTTCCTCTGAAGTTAAAATAGGTACATTGTTACCATGTTGATCAGAATAATATAGAGTAGTAAGCTGGTTCAAATTGCCTTCAGTATTTTTATCTACTAAAAAAGCGGGATTATCCACTTTGTAAACTAAATCTATATAATAATCATATTGAGATTCTATTTGGTCACACCTTTTTGATAATTCTTGTAAGCGGAAGTCTGAATATACTGGATCATTATTGCCCTCGGTGGATTGTAAATTTGATATAAACTGTGTTTTTTCTTTATTAAGTTGCTGCTCTTTTGCTAATTGGAGCCGAGAGATTACCAGGGGCAACTTTTCATCTAAGCGTGTACGCTTATTCATAACAGATAAAGGTATGGAAATTTTACCGATATCGTGTAGCCAAGCTGCCATTTCTAATTGTTTTAAGCTAGCTTCATCAAAATAAAGTGTTTTAAAAGGCTCTCGGTCATGTTTATTTACTGCTTTGGCTAAGTCTAAAGTTAAGTTGGTTACATTTTCCGTATGACTAGCATTATAGGGTGTCTTATTGTCTATTGCTGTTACCATTACTTGAACAAAAGACTCGAAAAGATCTTTGATGTCTTCTAATAACTGTTCATTAGTAATTGAAATAGCTGCTAGAGATGCCATTGAATTAATTACAGTTTCATGTCTACTAGTAAAAGGGATGATGTTTTGTTCTTTGTTTAAAGAATTGATTAGCTGCAGTACACCGATTACTTCATCAGAGTGATTTTGTAATGGTACTACCAAAATTGATTTAGTGTGGTATTTTGTTAGTTCATCGTATTTTTTGGGACCACTGAAATTAAAAGATTCATTACTGTATACATCCGGAATATTGACGACTTTACCAGTTATAGCAGTATACCCGGAAACAAACTCTTTATTCAAGGGCACAGGTGGTAGTTCTGTTTTTTCACCTGACAAACCACCTTTATATATATTCATGGAGTCATTGTGTATAATCTCGACTGATAGTTCTTGATTTTTTACCATGTATAGTGTGCCGGCATCGGCACCGGTTATTCGTCTGGCCTCTTGTAGAATCATTTCTAAGATTTTCTGTTTATCTTTCTCTGCTGATAGTGCTATTCCTATATTGAGTAAGTTTTCTAATTGTGTAGTGATTTCACTTTCATGATTTGGGCTGTTATTTAGAGTTTCAAAAATGTTTACACCCCCTTAAGTGTGTAAGATAAGTGCTAAAATTAATAAATGAAAAGTTTGATCCACAATAATTGTAAGATATTTTTCGTTGGTGTTAGTGATATATTTTGTCCACCAGTTTATGATTCGCTTATCATCAAGTATTATGTGAGTAAGAATTATAATAAATACTGATGTAACGGATAGGCCACCAAAGGGTATTGAAAATAGAAAAATGAAAAAAGTATAAACAATAGAGTGTAAAATCAAAATAAGCCATTTTTTTTGTTTGTTTTCAGCCATTAATCGATTTTGAAATAAGAAGTCGCCAGCTAAATGCCCTAGCAGCAGCCAAGTGAAAGGTACCATATTCCATCCTCCGAGAAATTATTTTGATACTTTGTAGATGATTGTTTACATTTATCGACAAAATTTAAAGTAAAGTAGTATTCTTGATTGCGATTTTATCAAACTTTTAATATAATTTAAACTCAAACTAAATTATTTATTATCCATACAAATATGCAGCTTTAATTAAAATATTTGTTAAAGAAAAATTGGCTAATATTTTAAAGAGAAAATTGATTTATAAGGAGTAGTGATATTATTTTTTCTAACTTCACATATAAAGGAACTTTAAACACTATAATAAAAAAATATTTGAAAAAAGTAATTTTTTCAATTTATTTCACATTTATATTGACACTTCTATTATTTTTATCTTCGAGTACTCTATACGCTGAAGAATTAGTGAGTAAAGAATATGAAGCTGAATCAGATAAGTTTAAGGATAACCTCTATGAACAAGTGGTTGAAGGTGAAAAAGATGTGGAAGAAGCTATTGAGATAATAGATTGGTCTCGATTAGAAGAAAAGCATATTGTGGGTGAAGGAGATGGAGGTCATAGAGACGGAAGTTATCATTGGGCTAGATTTTTCTTCCCAAGAGGGATAAATGAAGATGAAGATGGGAACTTACTGATTGCAGATAGTCAAAATCATCGATTACGTAAAGTGAACTCTGAAGCAGAAAATGTAGAGACCATTGTTGGTATAAGCACTGACTATGATGATTACAATTTTCCTTCAGGGGGATATGTGGATGGCGAGATAGACGAAGCTAAACTCAACGAACCTAGGGACATGGCAGTAAACTCAGATGGTACAGTGTTTTTTACTGATGGAGAAAATCATTCCATTAGAAAAATAGATGACGGAAGTGTCTATACCTTTGCAGGTTCTGGACAAGCTGGTCATATTGATGAAATTGATACTGAAGCTAAATTTAACATACCTTCTGGAATAGATATGGATGAGGATAATAATTTATACATTGCTGATTCGTTAAATGGAGTAATTAGAGTTATTGATGAAGATGGAGAAACCCGGACACTACCTATGAAGTTTCGCGAACCTTACGATGTTTTGCTGGATAATGACAGCAACTCTTTGTATGTTTCTGACAGTGGTGGACAAAGGATTTGGGAATTAGACATTGATATTGTGGAAGAGTCAAAGGATGTACAAGATCCGGATTACGATTTAGATAATGAGGATTTTCTACAACTATATCCTGAACAAGAACAAGAAGTCCCCGAGTTGGAAGAGGAAGAATATGTAGAGTCAGTAGTTGGTGGAGGAGAAACCTACATGGATGATAGTAGTTATATCCAGGGTGATCATAGAGACGGGTTTGGAGAAAATGCACGTTTTGATTTCCCTAAAGGGATGACTATTACTGAAGAAGGGACTCTTCTCGTGGCCGATGGTTGGAACCAAAGCATTAGGGCTGTTTGTCCTGAAACAGAACTGGTGATAACTCTTTATAAAGGCGATTTGGAAGGCCCTATGGATGTGCACTTATCAGATGACAGTTTATTTATATCAGATATGTGGCACAATCAGATTTTAGAATTAAACTATAATGATGAAATGATATCTCAAAAGCTTAGCCATACTGGCAATGATGTACAAGATATTATAGCTCAAATGAAAGACGAAAAAGAAAGAGTTGAATCCAGATTTGTAAGTGGTGATGAATTGATTTTACAGGTAGAAAATGAACAAGTTGAACATCTCAGAAATGACAGTGAAATTGATACCTGGACTTTAGATACTCCCCCTATTATTGAACAGGGGAGAACTTTGATACCTGTTCAAGGTGTTTTGGATAAACTGGGAGCTGAATTAGAATGGCAAGGTTATGAGGGACAAGTTGTTATTACAATTTATGAAAACCTAAATAAGGATCAACCAACAGTAGAAGAGGAAATCATACTCACCATAGATTCTCATACAGCATTAATAGATGATGAACAGGTTGAGCTAGATGTAGCACCACAAATATTTGATGAAAGAACTTTAGTTCCATTGCGATTTTTGAGTGAGAGGTTGGGTCATTATGTCGAGTGGGATAGTTTGTCTCGAGAAATACGTATTGAGATAGAATAGTGGGTAAAAAGCCATTCAAATAAATCTAGTTGAAAGAATGGGGAGATCTGCCAGTGTGGAAAAAAAGTCGTCTGATTACTGCTATTTTAATTCT
>CAZKUS010000199.1:0-4349 GCA_964556025.1 uncultured Clostridia bacterium
CCCATATTTTCCATTTCAGCCATCTTTAACACCCCTCAAACTAAATAGTATGGCTTTCTTTTCTGTAAATTGAACTGTTTTTTAAAATTCATAAGCTTGGGATCTTTTAATGTAATTTTTTTATTTGGCGCTGTTATATTCAGCTATCAACATTCAACATTAAAACAGCCTTTTATTTTCATACCACTAATCTAATTGTAACTCTATTCTTTTAATATATCAAATTAAATATCCAACTCCGGAAGCAATCGAATATCTTCTCATTTCTCGAATTATTAATTATTATAAGCCATTTTAAAAATTTCTAAGTAATTTTTTTTAGCCATAGGGCGCGGATTATTTAGACTAGAAATATTTTGCTTTGAAAATTCGGATAACATATCAAATTCATTAGGCTTTATCCCCAATTCCTTAAAGCTTGGAAGATGTAACAAGCGAGCCATGGATTTAATTTTTTCCACGGCTATTTCAGCTCCCTCAACATCATCTGAAAATTTCGCACCAAAAGCCGTGGCCAATCGACTATAATCTTCCTTGGCATAATTCTGATTATACCGCATAACGTATGGAAGCAATACAGCGTTGCATATTCCATGAGAAGCGTCATACTTACTTCCAAGGGCCTCTGCCATACAGTGACAAGCTCCTACATCCGATTGGCTAAAGGCAATCCCCGCCAGCAGACTTCCCAACAACACCTTTTCTCGAGCTTCATAATCCGCTGGTTCTTGATAGGCGCGCAATAAATTATGATAAATGAGTTGTGCTGCTTCCAAAGCCATCGAATTACTCATATAGCTTCCATTTCTAGAGGATAAAGCTTCAATCGCATGGGTGAGAGCGTCCATGCCTGTAGCAGCAGTGATTTCAGCCGGTAATCCCAGCGTAAGTTCTGGATCTAAAAGAGCAGTCTTGGGCGCAATCAGAGGTGTTTTGATGGTTTCTTTCATATTTTCTTTAGTATCGCTTATGACCGAAGAAAAAGTCACCTCACTTCCTGTACCCGCTGTAGTAGGAATAGCTATGTGTGGTAGTGCCGGAGCAGTCAGTTTATCCTTCCCGTAGTAATTGGATAAATTATCATCTTCACAGCCTACTAAAGCTGCTATCCCTTTGGCAGCATCTATAGGGCTGCCTCCACCTATAGATATAATTAATTCAATATCTTTTTCCTGGGCTTCATAATATCCAGTGATAATCTCTTGATCTTTTGGATTCGGGGAAATGTCAGAAAATACTTCTAAAATCCAGTTATCGTTGCTTTGGTTTTTACCTCGTTTCCTACTGTCATATTTTCCATATAAACCTAAGGATAATTCTAATCGTTCTAATAATCCTGCATCGATAATACCTTGATCCGTAACCACCATAATTCTTTTAACATCATAACCTTCTAGCTCATCTTGAATTTCATGTAAAGCACCACTTCCAAATCTTATCTTTGTCGGCACAAAAAACTGAAAATCAAATTTTGAAGTTGGCACAATTAGCCCCTCACTTTCTTAACTTGATTAATGAATATAAGCTATTGTTACTTATCAACTCTTGACGAACCATTCAAAATAGTTACTCACTTGAATATCATTTCTTGACTACTTTGAGAAATCCCTTCTTGTAATACCTAGCTGTAACTTTTAACTGGTTTTTTTAAAAGGCTGTGCATAAGTTGAATGTTGATAGCAATAAAACTTCAAATGAGCGTATTATGCAGGGCTATGGATCAGATAATTAATGTAATTATTTATTTTTATTAAATGAATAAGTCCAAACCATTTTATCCTTTTCTTTTTTATAACTTGTTGTAGTTGTACTAGTTGAAGTAGTGCAAGTGATAGTATCTGTTTTGGTTATAGTAGTGGTAAATTTTGGTTCAGTTGTGGTTGTTGTGGTTGATTTGGTGCTTGTGGTAGTATTTGAAGATATACTTGTAGCGGTTGTTGTCGGAAGTAATTCCTTGATAGAATCTGTTTTACATTGCAGTAACATCTGAAGTCTAATCATATTTACTATAGTCTCATTAACACTTTTGGTAATATCTTTTGTATCTTGTATAGAAAGCTTATTACGCTTATATTCATCTAAAATATGTAACATTTTTTTATTTTCCGTATCCAACATTTTAGATAAGCTTTCTTCTTCCTGTGCTATAGAATTTAACAAATTCTTAAGAGCATCTTCCATTTTCATGCCTTTTGCTCCCCTCTAAGTAATTCTTTCTTCACCTACGAACTCCCAAAACTAGATAACCTAAATAGTTTAAACTACCGCAAATTTTAATAATTTGTTACTTAAAATACTGTAGTTGTAAATTATCACATTTTGTCCAATTTAATTGTTTAGATTTTATTGTAATATTCAATTATATTTTAAATAATAAATCACTCTGTTATTAATGCACACGGCTAATCACTAAGCATATAATAAAACAAACTACGAGAAGGAAAGGTGGTTAACAATTATGTCATTCCCAAACATCCCTGATGTAACTCCAAAAATTAATCTCGATAGAAAAGATGTTATTAATCTAACACTAGCATCAATTGCGTTTGAAGAACTTGGTCTAGCTCATATTATTAATGCTGAAGGCGAAAAAATTCAAGAAGGTATAGATTTGGCTAAGACCAATGATGATCTAAAGGAAATTAACCGTTCTGTAGAAAAAACATTAAGGTCTGTTATTAAGAAAGAAATGTTACTTCAGTTCAAGTTAGAAGATACTCTTGAAATTCCAGAGAATGATTGAAAAACAATAAATAATTAAGCTGGCTTATCCTATCTGATTTTTATAGAAGCATAGAAAGGGTGTACAATGCCCTTACTATGCTTCTTATTTTTATGCAAACAAAAGTAATATAATGAGTCAACTATAAATATTAATTTAAAGAAGAATTTTAAAAAGGGGGAAAAGTTATGTCATTTCCAAATATTCCAGATATAACCCCAGATATCGACCTAGATAGAGAAGAAGTGTTTAATCTAATGTTAGCATCAATTGCTTCTGAGGAGCTTGGATTAGCTCATATGATTAATGCTGAAGCAGAGAAACTTCAATTTGTTATTGGAACACTTGAAGAACAAAAACTGAAAACCTCTCCAACAATAGAAGAGTTATTAGAAGTTAACCGCTCTGTAGATAAGACGTTAAGATCAGTGATAAAAAAGCAAATGTTACTTCAGTTCAAATTAGAAGATACGACTGATATTATAAAAGAAACGCCACCAACACCACCAACTACATCAACCACTACCACGACAACAACCACCACAACAACTATTACAACTACAAGCTCAAGCAGTAGTTCATCTACTACAACTAAATGGTGGAAATCAAACGACGATGGTTCCGAGCCTTTATAAACAAGATTATAAGTATATAACTAGTACCGAGGAGCAATAAACGGTTGAAGTACCGTTTGATTGCTCCTTATTTGTTTTTAAAGGCTCACTGTCCAAAAATAATCAACATAATATAGTCCAAGAAGAAAGGAGGAATACAATATGTCATTTCCAAGCATTCCTGATGTAGACCCAAACATTAATCTCGAAAGAGAAGATATGATCAATCTTTTACTAGCATCAGTCGCTTTTGAAGAGCTTGGTTTAGCCCACATTATTAATGCAGAAGGCGAAAAAATCCAAGCTGCTCTAAATTTTGCAGAAACCAATGACGATTTAATAGAAATCAACCGCTCTGTAGAAAGAACATTAAGATCCACAATTAAGAAAGAAATGCTCCTTCAATTTAAGCTAGAAGATATATCAAAGACAACAACTCCCGAAGCTCCGGAACCACCAGTACCACCAAATAATTTCCAAGGCTGCTCTCCAGGTTTTTGGAAGAATAATACAGGGGCCTGGGAAGTTTATGAACCTACAACACTATTTAAGGATGTTTTTAATGAAGTAGATAATTTAGACGAAAACCTAACACTTGAAGAGGCCAGTGGATTAGGTGGAGGGGGAATTAATGCCCTTGCTAGGCACGCTGTTGCAGCATTATTGAATGCAGCTCATACGGATGTTAATTATCCAAAAAACGTGGATACTGTTATTACTAAAACTAAAGAAGCTTTTAATTCTGAAGATGCTGAAAAAATCGAAGAATTAAAAGATACCTTTGACGAGTATAATAACCTGGGATGTCCTCTTCCAGCTGATTAAGCTCCTATTAGTAAATTTGCCACCAAATATAATTAGATTAAACCAATCTATAACTTGCTAAGACCTGGTTCCCTTGATTTATTAAGGGAACCATATTCTTTTATTAGTTTGTATACATCAAAGGTTCTAGCTGATTATACCAAACCCACTCAGGGCTGTATTTTTGCCTTGCCAGCGTTTTTGCATAT
>CAZKUS010000200.1:0-4348 GCA_964556025.1 uncultured Clostridia bacterium
TTTATCCTAGGTATTATCATACTTTTTCCTGATAATTTTTGTGCTGCATCTATAGCGAATACTTGCTCTATTCCACTAAATCCGTACCTTGTACCTGTACCAACTATCCCTGGGCCAATACTAATCAAAATTATATCAGCTTTAAGTAATGAAAATGCAGTAATCAAGGCAGAAAAAATATTTACCGCTTCAAAGTTTCCACCAAAAGAATTACCTATAGTTATTATGGAAAAAAGTAAATTTTGCTCAGTTAGTTTACTTATGGTATGAGAAATTACTGCTGGTAAGGCTCCACCATCTGTCATAATATAGACAATACGTTTTTTAGAAGAATTTGCTAAAACTCCTAACACAAATGGTGTAATCATGCTGTGAAGTTCCGCTATTATTACAGGAATATTATTTAATCCATTGAATTCTCGTTCGGCTTGTTTATATTTTTCAGTTTCTTCTATAGAGTTTACACCAAACTGTAAAGGTGTATATCTCAATTTCATTATATGTCCTTGATCATTATAATTAACAATAGGTTCAGATAAATTTGCTATCACAAAATCATACCCACCAGTGCCTAATTGTAAAAAAGTTGCTGTTCTGTTTAATAGAAGCTGGTCACTTAATTCAGCTTTTTTACAAAAATTTTTTAATAATTTCGCATAACAAAGTTCACCACTATTAATTTTTACCTTTAAATCTTGACAAGTTGCCGTTTCTTTAATTATTTCAACAACATTACCAGGACATATTATCAAGCTCAAGTTAAACTACACTCCTGTTCCGCTAAAATGCTTTGTTTAGATGATAAAGTAGAGCCATGTAAAAAGGCTCTACTTTATCTTATGTCCTTTTGTAAATTACTTGTTATTTTTGACTATTTCGGAACCTTTTTGTAACGCTTGTTCATTTACTGGGATAAGGTTGTGTCGCCTTTCAGGTAAAACTTTTTTTAAGGATTCCAATACAGAATTGATTGTAACAATATTGGTTGCTTCAATATATGCACCTAACATTATCATATTAGCAATTCTAGATTGCCCTAGCTCATCAGCTATTTCATTTGCCGGTACCGGTATGATCTGTAGATCTTCACTCTGTTCAATATCTTCTTCAATTAAAGAACTATTGTACATCAGAATCCCTTGTTTCTTAACACTATCTTTAAATTTTAACAAAGATGGATAATTCATGGCAATTAAAGTATCGGGGTTTGAGACGATAGGTGACCCCACCTGTTCTTCATCTGTTATTACAACGGTACAGTTAGCAGTTCCACCTCTCATTTCAGGACCGTATGAAGGCATCCAAGATACACCTCTAGATTCTAACATGCCTGCATAAGTCAACAATTGTCCCATCATCATAACACCTTGTCCGCCGAAGCCTGCCATAATAACTTCTTGCATTGTTATTCCACCTCCTCTGGGGATTTCACATCCCCCAGGGGATAATTGGGTACCATATGATCATTTAGCCAATTAATAGATTCTTTGGGATCCATTCCCCAGTTAGTAGGACATGTTGACAAAATTTCTACCATTGAAAAACCACCTTCGTTCATCTGTACTTCAAAAGCTTTTCTAATAGCTTTTTTGGTTTTTTGGATACCGGCATTGTTGTGTACTGATTGTCTAGATAAATAACCAGCGCCTTTTAAAGTAGCCAACATTTCTGACATTTGGATTGGGTAGCCTTCTATACCAAATTCGCGACCTGTTTGTGATGTGGTTGTTTTCTGTCCTTTTAAGGTTGTGGGAGCCATCTGTCCTCCGGTCATACCATAAATGGCATTATTAACGAATATTACAGTTATATTTTCACCTCTTGCTGCGGCATGAATAATCTCAGCTGTACCAATCGAAGCTAAATCACCGTCTCCCTGATAAGTAAATAATAAATTTTTAGGGTGGACTCGCTTTATACCAGTGGCTACAGCTGGTGCTCTGCCATGAGCAGCTTGTTGCATATCACAGTTGAAATAATCATAAGCTAAAACTGAACAACCTACAGGGGCTACACCAATTGCACTTTCCCTTTCATTAAGTTCATCAATTGATTCTGCAGTTAATCTGTGAATTATACCGTGTGTACAACCAGGACAATAGTGCATCTTTTTATCTGATAATGTTTCAGGTTTTTTGAAAATTTGCTTTTCTGCCATTACTTATCACCTCCGACTAGCCCCTGAATTTGTTCAAGTACTTCTCGGGGTGCAGGTACAACTCCACCTGTTCTTCCGTAAAATTCAACATCAGCCTTACCATTTACTGAAAGTTTAACATCTTCCACTAGTTGACCTGTACTCATTTCAACAGTTAAAAAACCTCTGGCTTTATCTACGACTTTATCAAAAGCGGCTTGTGGAAAAGGCCATATTGTAATAGGACGAATCATACCCACATTTAATCCTTGATCTATAGCCTGATCGACTGCATTTTTTGCAACTCTAGAAGTAGTTCCATAAGCTACAACAAAATAATCAGCTTCTTCATTATAAATTTCATAGCGAGCTTCATTTTTTTCAATTTGTTTGTATTTTTCATCAAGTTTCCAATTGTGTTCTTCTAATTTATCAGCTTGTAAGGATAATGAATTAATTACATTTTGAGTATCTCTATCTCCCATACCTGTAGTTGCCCAGGGTTTTTCCGGTAATTCTTCCACAGGGGACTTAGTAAACTCTACTGGTTCCATCATCTGACCTAAAATACCATCACCGTAAATTAAAGCAGGGTTTCTATATTTATCTGCTAATTCAAAGGCATCCATAGTTAAATCGATTAATTCTTGAACCGATTCTGGAGCAAATGTAATCAAACGATAGTCTCCATGTCCCCCACCTTTTGTGGATTGAAAGTAATCAGACTGTGCTGGTTGTATCCCACCTAAACCGGGTCCACCTCTGACTATATTAGCAATTACACAAGGGAGTTCAGCCCCAGCTATATAAGAGATACCTTCTTGTTTCAAACTAATTCCGGGACTAGACGAGCTAGTCATCACTCTCGCTCCAGCACCGGCCGCTCCATAAACCATATTTATGGCTGCTACTTCACTTTCAGCCTGTATAAAATTACCTTCTACTTCTCTCAATCTCTTAGACATATATTCGGGAATTTCATTTTGTGGAGTAATGGGATAACCAAAGAAAAAGCGACAGCCGGCTCTAACTGCGGCTTCTCCAATGGCTTCATTACCTTTCATTAAAGTTTTTTCCATTCCTTTATCCCTCCTTTACTTCTTATCATCAGTTTCTTGGAACACTTCAATAACCAAGTCGGGGCAAATCCGCGCACACATTGCACATGCAATACACTTATCCATCTCTTCTACTGTTGCCGGGTGATACCCCTGTTGATTAATATCATCGGATAATTTAATTATTTTTTGAGGGCAGGCCTCTACACAAAGCTCGCACCCTTTACATCTTTCTTCATTGAAAACTACTCTACCTTTTTTCTTGGCCACATCTTACCCTCCTTTTGCAGTTGAGTTTATTCATTTTAATATTAGTTCAGTTTAAGTTTTATTGCTATCAACAACAGAATATAACAGCGTCTTAATATTACTTACAATATACAGTTAGAAAACAGCTTGCCTTTATTTAACTAGCACTATTCCCAGGGGTCAAAAAGATATCTATTTAGTATAATATATTTACCTATTTTGTTTTGATACTTAGATATATCTGATTTCAACCATTCAGGGACAGTTGAATACACCAAAGGTACTTGCAAGCTAAGTGACACCTGATTACAGAGATCTATACCAGTCAATATATCTTCAATAGTTGTCTCTTGTTTCATATGAGTATTGTTTATCAAACCTGTTATACTTAATCTAGATGCCGATTCAATCTGTTTAGCCAAACTTTCTACCTGTTCTAAATCAGAAGTTTGTATTCGATTTGCATTAACAACCATCCATAGTTCATATGATGTTTCAGGAATTACGTTTTTGAATCCACCCATAGTAGTAGCACCATCAGGGTTTCCTCCAAGATCTACAATTACTTTTCCTTCAGGATTTGATAGATTAGTTTTTATTTCAGGAGAAATTACTGGAAAATCTACTTGCTGCATTTGTTTTTCAGGGAGTACAGTGTTAATACCATGTTGATTCAATATATCTTGTGATTCTCGAGAACGAAAGTAAGGGTTGATTATGTCTAAATCTATTAAAGTTGTTTTTGCATCTGTTTCCAAATTGTATTTCATACTAAAGTTGATCGCATTTTCTGTTTTGCCACTTCCAAAATGACCTGTAAAAACAATAATATTTTTAGGGCTAATTTGGGATAAAGAGTTTATGACCATATTATCACCTAACATTAAACGTATTCTTTCGGTTG
>CAZKUS010000201.1:0-4305 GCA_964556025.1 uncultured Clostridia bacterium
GGCGCTAAATGTATGGTTGATGAAGGTGTTTTGGAATCGCCTGATGTTGATGCATGTGTGGGCTTACATCTGTGGACGCCTATAGAAACAGGTCAGATCAGTGTTACTCCTGGACCTGTTATGGCAGCACACGATAACTTCAAAATTACAGTTATCGGAAGAGGAGGGCACACGGCTTCGCCCCAAACATCGATAGATCCTGTTATAGTTGCTTCTCAGATTATTCAAAATGCTCAAGTTATTCAAACTCGACAAATAAATATTTTAAGACCCACTCTAGTTATGTTCGCACAAATGAGTGCTGGCACAGCGCCAAATATCATTCCCGAGGAAGCTCACCTAGAAGGTACCCTTAGGTATCTGTATGAAGGAGGACCTGACAGTGAAGAAAGGCCTAGGGAAAGATTTGAAGAGATCATATCAGGTATATGTAAAACTTTTGGTGCTGATTATGAATTAGAGTTTATTCCCAGCAATTTTAGTGTGGTAAATGAACCCTTATTAGCAGATATGGTGGGTAAAGTAGCGGAAGAAGTGGTAGGGAAAGATAATTTGGTACATCATGTCAGCATGGCTGGAGAAGATTTTTCAGAATTTGGTGTCAACGTACCTTCCACTTTTTACTTCATAGGTACCAGAAATGAGGAAAAGGGCTCTCATTATCCTCACCATCATCCTCTATTCAAAATTGACGAAGATTCATTATCTATTGGTGTGGAGATGCATGTTAAGACAGCTTTGCGGTATTTGAATGTAGAAGAGGGTATGAATCTAGATTATCGACATCAAGCATTTTAACAATTTAAACCCTAGGAGTTATCACATTATGTTGGTTATAGGTATAGATATAAGTCGAAGCCAACAGGCTTCACAGGGAGGTGGTTGCAAAGTTTAGCTTAAAAAGATTGGGACTTTGACAAGTTAAGCTGTGACTGGGAGAGTGTTGTACGTTAATTGAATATGTTTACCAAAATCAAGGGGGGCTATAAATGTCTAGAAACAAGCTGGTTTGGCTGATTGCTGCCATGTTCACATTGAGTATTATCTTGATGGCTGGCTGTAATCCCGATTTACAGGAAGATGAAGAAGAAGAAGAAATGGCTGAAGAAGAAGAGGAATTAAAAGAAACCGATGATGAGGGCGCGGGTGTTTTTGATGAAGCAATGACTCCACGTCTGGCTTCAGCAGAGGTTGAAGGCGACTTTATGACAGTTTGGGCGGAAAATTTCTCCGATTACATGCATGACTGGTCTGGTGGAGATTTTGATTTAACTGTCTATCCTCAAGGTACACTGGGCGATGAACGAGATATTAATGAACAGGCACAGATGGGACAGGTAGAGTATGTCTTTTCAGACTATGCGTGGTCCAGTGCCTTTGTTCCGGAAGCCTCAGTATTTGGTCTTCACTACATTTGGCCTGAAGAGAATATTGAGGAAGTAGTGCAGTGGGTAGTGAGAAATGGAGACACCATGGATATTTTGGAGGAGAGTTACAGGCAAGAAGATTTAGTTCCTCTGACCGTCATGTTTGAAGGTTGGCAGTGGATTACATCTAATGAACCAATCGAATCAATGGAAGATTTGCACGGAGTGGATATAAGAATTATGGATTCTAGCATGTTAAATGAACAGTACTTGGCTTACGATGCTGATCCTACTGCTATAGAGTACGGAGAAGTTTACAGCGCTCTGCAAACAGGATTGATTGATGCACAAATCCAACCCATATTTGCCAATAGAAGTATGAATTTTTACGAAGTTCAAGATTATCTGACAAATCTATATGCTGAACCTTTTATGGGCATTCCCGCTGTGAATGAAGAATTCTTTGATTCTCTACCCGAGGAAGCACAAGAAGAAATGCGCGAATGGTGGGCAGATGCCATTACACCAGCAGCTGAATGGTTAGAAGAGCGTCACGAAGAGGACTTAGAGTACATGGAAGAAGAAGGATTAGAGATTAATGAACTATCTGAAGAACAACAGGAAGAATTTAGAGAAAGAGCTGAAGAAGCAAATGAAGAATTCTTCGACTTAGGTGGAGAGAGGGCAGAAGAAATCTATGAAGCTCTACTGAATGATATTGAACAGGCTGAAGAAGAGTTAGGAATAGAATAATAAGAAATTAGGTTATTTTAGGCAACGAGTTTCAAGTTTATCAACACAATTTATTCTAAGGCGGGGATGTTGTTTCTCCGCCTTAGAATAAAAGCGAGGTGACAAAATGGCTGGTGAGCAAACGAGTTCCACGGGAATAACTCGCTTTCTAAAAAAGGTTGGAGATGTAATTAATTTTTTGGAAGTATTTTTATTAAGTGCAGGAACGGCTGCTTTAACGGCCCTTCTCATTGCAAATGTCATTGCCAGACATTTCTTTAGAAGTTTGTATTTTGCTGAAGAAGTGTCAGAAATGCTCATCATTGTTATAACCTTTATGGGTGTCAGCTATGCTGTTAGGAAAGCTAGACACATTAGAATGGGAGCTATTTTTGATGCTATAGGAAACAAATCGACTAAGGTACAGAAGGTAATGATAATAATTATCGCAGCTTATAGTGGTTTCATAATGTTTGCCATGGCTCGTTATTCGTTGATGGTTTTAATGGGTTCCATGTTAACACAACAGACCACTACAGCACTAAATCTTCCTTATTGGTTAATGTATATATTTGTCGTAGCAGGATTTTTCCTAGCAGGTGTACAGTATATTAGGACAATTTATACGAACTTAAAAGAAGAGGAAGTCTGGTTATCCCCAGAACAACAGGGTGAATATGAAGATGAGGGGTAATCGGAAATCTAACTACAAGGTGGGGAGTATAATATGAGTTTTTTAGCCTTGAGTATGATAACTAAATTACTATTGGGTTTTCCTTTTATGGTTGTTTTATTAGGCTCAATATTTTTGTATATTACCTTTTTCTTACCTGAAGTTAATCCTCATATGATGGTACAACAAGTGTTGACAGGGATTAGCCCACCTTCATTGGTGGCAGTTCCCATGTTCATTTTAGGTGCTAATATATTAACGGTGGGTAATTCCGCACAAAGGCTTATTGATATGGTGAAATCTTTTCTGGGCCATATTCCGGGAGGGCTCCCTATCACTACTAATGCCAGTTGTACTCTGTTTGGCGCTGTGTCTGGGTCCACTCAGGCAACAGTTGCTGCTATCGGAGGTACTATGCGGCCAATGCTTTTAAAAGCGGGGTATCCCAGTTCATTTACTCTGGGACTTATCGTCAACTCTAGTGATATCGCTTTTCTGATTCCGCCCAGTATTGGATTTATTGTTTACGGTGTTGCTACCGACACTTCTATTGGAGACTTATTTTTAGCAGGTATTGGACCTGGGTTGTTGATTTTTGCGTTATTTTCTCTATACTGCTATTTTTATTCCAAAATTACTAATACGGGACAGTTGCCAAAGGCCACTTGGGAAGAGCGAAAGCTGGCTATGCGACAAGGGGCACCTGTTTTGGGTTTTCCTTTAATTATAGTTGGTGGAATATATTTGGGGATTTTGAGTCCTACTGAAGCTGCCGCTGCTGCAGTAGGCTATGCATTGATATTAGAAGGCTTTGTATTTAAAACATTGTCTAAAGATAGCTTGGTGGAGAGCTTTCTAAACACAGGTGTTGTTACAGGTGTGGTATTTATCTTAGTGGGAGCTGGGCAGGTCTTTTCCTGGATACTTAGCTTCCAACAGATTCCTCAACAAATACTACCGGATATTTTAGGACAGAACCCATCTTATTTACACGTCATTATTGTTATTATCATTGCGTATTTTATAGCCTGTATGTTTGTAGACCCAATAGTTGCCATCTATGTGTTAAGTCCAATATTCGCTCCATATGTTATGGAAGTGGGAATAGATCCGGTACTATTAGGTGTGTTGGTAACACTGCAGGCGGCTTTGGGATCGGCTACACCACCCTTCGGAGTGGACCTATTTACGGCCCAATTGGTGTTTAGGCGTCCTTATTTAGAAGTTATTCGCCATACACCACCTTTTGTAATCATTCTATTACTTGTCACGGCTTTGCTGGTATTATTCCCAGATATAGCTCTATTCTTGCCTAACATAGCCCTAAATTAATGCTAATTAACTCTAATTTACTTAAACTAACTAGATTTAATTTAAACTAACTTAATCTATCTAGTTTATAGTAGATTACAACAATACACGATCAGATTAATAGCGTACAATTCAAAACGTAAAAAGTAAGGCTCCGTTATATTCTTTTATTGCTATCAACATGTAATTTTAACTGACCCTAAAGAAAAAATTTAGCTCTGG
>CAZKUS010000202.1:0-1718 GCA_964556025.1 uncultured Clostridia bacterium
TTGAAAATGAATTAGAAACTTTAAATAATGAGATATATTAATACCTGTAAAATTTAAAATTTGCTTTGTTAGCAAAAGTGCTGTTATATTCTGTTGTTGATAGCTAAACTCTTCGATTTCACATCCAATCCTACACAAAACTAGTTCAATGGAAGAGTTCAGCTATCAACATTCAACTTTAACACAGCCTTAGCAAAAATGAGTATTACGGTAAGAATGGAGGTAAGGTAATGGCAGATAATAATTTTGTAAATGAAACAAATTACGATGAAAGTCAAATACAGGTTTTAGAAGGATTAGAAGCTGTCAGAAAAAGACCGGGAATGTATATAGGTTCTACTGATGAAAGGGGCCTCCATCACTTAGTTCATGAAGTAGTCGATAATAGTATTGATGAAGCCATGGCAGGTTATTGTGATGATATAAGAGTTAGGTTAAGAAAAGATGATAAAGTTGAAGTCAGTGATAATGGTAGAGGGATTCCGGTAAAAGAACACCCGAAAATTAAAAAACCTACTCTCGAAGTAATCATGACTTATCTTCATGCTGGTGGTAAATTTAGTAATGACAGTTATAAGGTATCAGGTGGATTGCATGGTGTTGGTATTTCAGTTGTAAATGCCTTATCCAAGTGGATACAAGTTAATGTATACAGAGAAGGTAAAATTTATTCTCAAGAGTACCGAAAGGGACATCCTGAATCTTCTATTGAAGAAGTGGGTGAAACTGATAAATGGGGTACTGAAATAATCTTTGAACCTGATGATAGTATTTTTGAAACTCTTGATTTTGATTATCAATTATTAAGAAACAGATTGCAGCAACTGGCTTTTTTAAATAGAAGTTTAACTATTACAATAACTGATGAAAGAAAAGAAGATATTAAAGAAGACACTTTTAAATATGATGGGGGAATAGTATCATTTGTAGAATATTTAAATGAGAATAAAACTCCACTTTTCACACCACCTGTTTATATTGAAGGAGAAAATAAAGGGTGTAAGGTAGAAGTCGCCGTTCAGTATAATGATAGCTATCAAGAAATGATTCACTCTTATGCCAATAATATTAACACTCATGAAGGTGGAACTCATGAATCAGGTTTTAAAATAAGCCTTACTAGAACAGTTAATGAGTACGGTAGAAAACATAATTTATTAAAAAGTGAAGATAAGAATTTGACAGGGGAAGATATAAGAGAAGGTATTGCAGCTATAATTAGTGTTAAAGTTCAAGACCCTCAATTTGAAGGACAAACTAAAACTAAATTAGGTAACAGTGAAGTTAGAAAAATTGTTGAGGGGATTGTTTCTGAACACCTGGAAAGTTATTTGGAAGAAAATCCTGTAGTGGCTAAAAAAATTGTTAATAAGGCGATAAATGCTTCTAGAGCAAGAGAAGCAGCCAGAAAAGCCAAAGAACTTACTAGAAGGAAAAATGCCTTGGAAGTTACAGCTCTACCTGGTAAATTAGCTGATTGTACTTCTAAAGATGCTTCTCAAAGTGAACTTTACATTGTGGAGGGTGATTCTGCAGGAGGATCTGCTAAACAAGGTCGTAACCGTGAATACCAGGCAATTCTTCCATTGAGAGGGAAAATTTTAAATGTAGAAAAAGCTAGATTCGATAAAATTCTTTCAAATGAAGAAATTAAAACTATAATTACTGCTATAGGTACAGGTATCGGAGAGGAATTTGATATCACTAAAGCCCGGTAT
>CAZKUS010000202.1:1731-4289 GCA_964556025.1 uncultured Clostridia bacterium
CGATGTAGATGGAGCTCATATTAGGACATTGTTATTAACTTTCATTTACAGATATATGAGACCATTGATTGAATATGGTTATATATACATTGCGCAGCCACCATTATATTTAATCAAAAAGAAAAACAAGAATTATTATGCTTTTAATGATCAAGAGATGGAGAGGATTTTAGGTGAAATAGGTAAGGAAGGAATCAATCTCCAAAGATACAAGGGACTTGGAGAAATGAATCCTTCTCAATTATGGGAGACTACTATGAATCCTGAAAGTAGAACGGTTTTACAGGTTAAATTAAAAGACGCTATTGAAGCAGATAAAATATTCACCGTTCTCATGGGTGAAAAAGTGAGTCCAAGACGTCAGTTTATTGAAGAAAATGCAAAAGATGTAAGGAACTTAGATGTGTAATATTTTTGTTAATAAGTGAGGGTGATATATTAACATAAAAAATCAGTTTGCAAAGGAAGGGAAGAAATTATGAGTGATACCATGGACGGTAAAGTAATACCAATTGATATTCAAGATGAGATGGAAAATTCATTTTTGGATTATGCTATGAGTGTTATTGTCAGCAGAGCTTTGCCCGATGTTAGAGATGGTTTAAAACCTGTTCATCGCAGAATTCTCTATGCTATGCACGATTTGGGTATAACTCCTGATAAGTCTTATAAGAAATCTGCCAGGGTGGTAGGAGAAGTTTTAGGTAAGTATCACCCTCATGGTGATGTGGCCTTATATGATGCAATGGTAAGAATGGCACAAGACTTTTCGACCCGGTATCCATTGGTAGATGGACACGGCAACTTCGGTTCGGTTGACGGAGATAGTGCAGCAGCCATGCGTTACACAGAAGTCCGTATGGCCAAAATAAGTACAGAATTACTAAAAGATATTGATAAAGAAACAATTGATTTTCAACAAAACTTTGATGAAACTTTAGAAGAACCAATAGTTCTGCCATCCAGATTTCCCAATTTACTTGTTAATGGTTCTGCAGGTATAGCAGTGGGAATGGCAACTAATATACCTCCCCATAATATCAGTGAAGTAATTGACGGGATAACTGCTATGGTAGAAAATCCTGATATTTCCGAAGAAGAATTGATGACTTACATTAAAGGCCCTGATTTTCCCACTGGTGGTATTATTCTAGGTAAACAAGGGATAAAAGATGCCTATACTACTGGAAGAGGGAAACTTAGGATTAGAGCAAAAACTGAAATAGAGACTTTAAAAGGAAATAAACACAGGATTCTAGTAACTGAACTTCCCTATCAAGTAAATAAAGCCAAACTAATTGAATCTATTGCTAATCTTGTTAGAGATAAAAAAATTGAAGGAATTAGTGATCTTAGAGATGAGTCGGACCGAGATGGCATGCGAGTTGTGATTGAGTTAAAAAAAGATGTAAATCCAAATGTAATGCTAAATCAATTGTACAAATTCACATCTTTAGAACAATCGTTTGGTATTATTTTGTTGGCTCTTGTCAATGGAGAACCAAAAGTATTAAATTTAAAAGAGATATTAACCCATTATCTAGAATTTCAAAAAGAGGTAATTGAGAGAAGAACTAGATACCTATTAAGAAAAGCTGAAGCTAGGGCTCACATTTTAGAAGGATTAAAAATTGCTCTAGATAATTTGGATGAAGTTATTAAATTGATTAGGGGTTCTGAAACTGTTAAACAAGCCAAAGATGGTTTAATGGATAAGTTTTCTCTGTCTGATAAACAAGCTCAGGCTATTTTGGACATGAGGTTGCAAAAATTAACTGCATTAGAAAGAGATAAAATTGACGAAGAATATGCCGAGCTGCTTAAGAAAATTGATTATTACAAACGTGTACTAGCAGATGAAAGTTTGGTTTTGAATATTATTAAACAAGAAATACTAGAGATTAAAGAAACTTATGGTGATAGTAGGCAGACGCTGATAACTCATAAAACGGACGAGATAGATGAAGAAGATTTAATCCCTGACGAAGAAGTGATAATCACTTTGACCCATCAAGGTTATGTTAAAAGGGTGCCTTTATCTACTTATCGCAATCAAAAGCGCGGTGGTAGGGGTATTAGTGGTATGACTACTAAAAATGATGATTTTGTAGAACATTTATTCTCTACTTCTACACACAATTACATTCTATTTTTTACTAATAAAGGTAAAGTGTACAGATTAAAAGTTTATGAAATACCTGAGGCCTCAAGACAAGCTAAAGGTACCGCAATTGTAAATTTATTATCTATTAATGCTGATGAACACATTACTACAGTAATTCCCATAGAAGATTTTACGGATAATGATTATTTATTCTTTATTACTAAAAAAGGTATAGCCAAAAAAGTAATTTTAAGTGAATTAAAAGCTTATAGGAAAGATGGTTTAATAGCTATCAGTCTCAGAGATGATGATGAATTAATAGATGTGCATTTGACAGATGGGAAAAGACAAATAGTATTAGGTACTAAAGCAGGATTAGCTATTCAGTTTTCGGAAGAAGAGGTTAGATTTATGGGAAGAAACTCTCAAGGAGTAAAAGGAATAACTTTATCTT